>NZ_JBQSXN010000037.1:0-30653 GCF_052378235.1 Psychrobacter sp. AOP3-A1-26 | reverse complement strand
ATTAAAAGTTAATAAGTAATATTAAAAGTTGAAATAATAGGCAAATCTTGCATTGACAAATAGCGTTACGAATAAATAGTCGTTCATAGGATAATGATAATGGAAAATAATTTTGATGGTTTAAAAGTAATGGTGATTGATGATTCAAAAACCATTCGCCGTACCGCAGAGACTTTATTACAAAAAGCTGGCTGTGAAGTAGTGACCGCCATTGATGGTTTCGATGCTTTAGCAAAGATTGTCGATAATAACCCCGATATTATTTTTGTCGACATCATGATGCCACGTTTAGATGGTTATCAGACCTGCGCATTGATAAAAAACAATCCTGATTACGCCAGTAAACCAGTCATCATGTTGTCGTCTAAAGATGGCCTGTTTGACAAAGCACGCGGTCGTATCGTCGGCTCTGACGAATATTTGACCAAACCATTTAGTAAAGATGAGCTATTTGAAGCAATCAACCAGTATCGCTAATCGAGTACCGCTAATAAAAGAATATCGTGAACAAAAGAAATTTAGCCACTACCATTACTAATGGTTGCTCAGCACTTCATAACAGCCATATTGAAAATGATACGCCCTAAGGTGTTGGTGTGTTACTTTCAAACGGTTTGTCTCAATAATATACGAATATATCCTTATAGATATCTTCGAAAATAAAGGAAATTCCCATGACTACTGTTTTAGTCATTGACGACTCGCCATCTGAGATGGCGAAATTTCGCGACATGCTCTCTAAAAACAACTTTCAGGTGTTAGAGGCAACAAATGGTGAGCAAGGCTGTCAAATGGCGGCTGATCATCTACCAGATGTGATCTTAATGGACGTGGTTATGCCTGAAATGAATGGTTTTCAGGCCACTCGAAAAATTACTCGTGGTAAAACCACTTCACATATCCCCATCATTATGATTAGTACCAAAAATCAAGAGACCGATAGAGTGTGGGGTAAGCGTCAAGGCGCTAAAGAGTATATGGCCAAGCCCATCGATGAAAATGGACTGGTCAGTATCATTCGCAAAGTAATGGAGTAGATTGTGGCTTCCAGAGGATTTATTGAGCTTCTGCGTCTAGCAGATCTGGCACGGGCGCGCAAAAGTGGGCGTCGCGGTGGCCAAGAGTTCGACTGGCAAGGTGTGGTATTTGAGATTGGTGGGCAGCGTATGGTTGCTCCAATGGGTCAGGTATCAGAAGTATTAACCATGCCAGAGTACACAAGCTTGCCTCTGGTAAAGCCATGGATGCTTGGTATCGCCAATATTCGTGGGCGCTTATTGCCTCTAACGGATTTGTCACAGTTTTTGCAGGTGCCCAGTCGTTTAACACAAATGAGCCAACGCAAAGTCATTGTTATCGAACATGACACTGTCTTTTCAGGACTGCTGGTAGACCAAGTGCTAGGAATTGAGCAGTTTACTCAAGACCAATATCGCCCAGAAGCGATCGATGCCAATTCGCCCTTTGCTCCTTACAACCATGGTAAGTTTTTTAAGAATGATCAAGATTGGTATACTTTTATGCCAAGCTTGCTCGTGCAAGACCTGCAGTATACGGATGCTGCGATATAGTTTTTGATACAGAGAGAATCAGCGGTTAGCACGATGGCGACATAATAGCGAATGACTTGATTTGATATCAGCATTCATACAGGCTTTGTTAATCACTGTTGTTTTGATAACAATAAGATTGTCAAAGTCAGTCACGACAAGACTTTGACGATTGTTTGAAAGGATACGCACGATGAGTGATGTTATAAAAAAACCTGTAGCTGGTACGCCCAACGCAACAGCGGACAGCAAGTGGAAGTTATTATTAGGTCTTTTTGTTCTAATAAGTGTGGCTTGTCTGGTTTGGCTGGTCAACTCGTTATCATCGGTAAGTCAGTATTTAACAGACTTTAACCAGTCGGTTATTCTGCCGGTGGTGGTATTCGTTATAGGTATATTGGGCATTTTACTTGCTTTATATCAGCTACTCAAACAGCGCGGTGGTTCAGAACGACTGCTTATCGAAAAGGAAACACTACGTCGCCGTCAAGAAGCAGAAGCTGAGTCTGAGCGTGCGCGTCAAATCCAAGAAGAAAACGAGCGTAACCAGATCGCGATTCTGCGTTTGCTCGATGAATTGGGTGATTTGGCAGAAGGGGATTTGACCGTTAATGCAACTGTATCAGAAGATTTTACTGGTGCGATTGCGGATTCCGTGAACTTTGCCATTGACCAATTACGCCAATTGGTACTGGTTATTAACAGTACCGCTGATCGTGTGTCGCAGTCCTCAGATCAAACGCAGATGAACGCGGTTGAGCTTGCGGAAGCATCTGAACATCAAGCGCAGGAAATTGCTGGTGTGTCAGCGGCTATTAATGAGATGACCGTATCTATTGACCAAGTTTCAAATAACGCGGCAGAATCAGCAACCGTTGCCCAGCGCTCAGTTGCTATTTCTTATAATGGGGCAGAGGTGGTCCAGCGCTCTATCGAAGGTATGAACGTTATTCGTGATCAGATACAAGAAACCTCAAAACGTATCAAACGTCTTGGTGAGTCATCGCAGGAGATTGGTGATATCGTTGGTTTGATTAATGATATTGCTGACCAAACCAACGTCTTGGCACTAAACGCTGCTATTCAGGCGTCGATGGCTGGTGAAGCAGGGCGCGGTTTTGCGGTGGTTGCTGATGAGGTTCAACGTCTGGCTGAGCGTTCAGCCAACGCGACCAAGCAGATCGAAACCTTGGTAAAAACCATTCAGGCGGATACCAGTGAAGCGGTCATGTCAATGGAATCAACCACCTCTGAAGTAGTACGCGGTGCTCGTTTGGCAAAAGATGCTGGTGAAGCACTAGAGGAAGTACAGAGCGTTTCTAACACGCTGGCTGATTTGATTCAGAATATCTCAAACGCTGCATTACAGCAGGCTGAGTCTGCTGGTCATATTTCTCATACCATGAATATTATTCAAGATATTACCTCACAAACATCATCTGGTACGATGGCAACGGCACGCTCTATTGGTGAGTTGAGCGAAATGGCTGCAGCCCTTCAAGAGTCAGTGACAGGTTTTAAAGTATTGGATGATGATGAGTTATTAGCTGATGACATGATGGATACTGAGGAGACTTTGTCAGAAAGTGTTTAATCACACTTTTTGATAATCATGAGGCCTTGATAAAAACTGCCGTTTTTAAAATGCAATGTTAATAAAAATACGGTGCCCATTACAATGATGTGCCGCAGTAATTATAGCAGGTGACGTGAAGAATTTTACTCAACCAGACACAAGGCCAATTAAACCTACCGTGGTTCGGGCGTTGGTGCAGGACGGTGATTTTGATGCTCAGCAGTGGCAACGGTATATAGAGCAAGAAATTGGTTTTGTCTTACCAAATGGCCAGTTGCAGTGGCTGATAAATGCGATTGACCACACGGCGGCAGCGCATAGACTGACACCTCAGCAGCTGTGGTATCAATTACCAAAAAATGATGAGATGCGTCAGCAACTATTGGATAAAGTACTGATTCATGAAAGCCGTTTCTTTCGGCATAAACCTTCGATAGATTTTGTCACCAAATACGCATTGCAGTACCAGCAACTACGTACGGTGAAGGGTACTATTAACGGTGTTGCTGACAGTCATTCTGATGGTTTATTTCGTATTTGGAGTGTTGGCTGTGCGAGCGGGCAAGAGACTTGGTCGTTAGCCATGAGCTTGGCATCTGAGCAACTGGAGAACTATACGATACTGGGCACCGATGTCAGCCAACAAGCGATCAAAAAATCACAGTTAGGACGGTATCATAAACGCCAGTTGCCCTTAATACCTCAACGTTGTCAGCAATTCATTCATCCTTTATCAGCTAAGCATGCAATTGACGGCTCGAGTCTTTTTGCTTCTTCTACAGGAAAAGCAGCAACCACTAACGCTCAGGTACACTGGGAAATTGCACCAACTTTACAACCGTATGTCAGCTTTGCTTTACATAACATTATTGAACAAGAGCCACCCACTTCGCACCTTCAAAACATTATCATTTGTCAAAACATGCTGTTGTATTTTCGCAAATTTGATCAGCGTGATATTTTGGCGCGATTAGCTGAGCAGTGTGCATTAGGTGGATATATTATATTGGCTCCAGGTGAGGCGTTATTTTGGCGTCCTTCGAATATGCGCCGTATTGCGCACCAACAGGTTAATGTGTGGCAAAAAATCAGTGCCTAAATTAGTGCCTAAATTAGTGCCTAGACGAGTTAGGATGACCCTATGAAAAACCAGCCCAATGACATAGTGACGCTTGAGTGGTTATTACCGCTATTTAATCAGCAATTATCACAGGTAGCTGAAGGCTGGCAATTAGAGGCTAACAGCACTAATTACGAGCAGATGGCGCAGCATTACCATCAGGTTGGCGGCGCGCTGACTATGATCAACCTGCCTTTTTTAGCCACCCTTGCCAATAATTTAAGTTTATTAGCAGGCTTAAGTAATCATGATGATTTCTCTATTGACAGTCGACGCATTGGCCAGTTTTCTCAGCGGTTATTGCAGCGTGAATTGAATCAATATGCACTTACAGGTAGCTACCACACAGCTTTGATCAATAAAGCTACTAACGATCTGACCCAAGCATTATCGCTATTCGGTATAGCGACAGACTCACCTGTCATCTCTAGCGGTGACACCCATCACAATCTAAACAATGATGCTATCGAAGACAATATTATCGATAGCATTGAGTCGTTGATACCAGTTAGTAGAGTCACGGCGCACTTAGCAGACTATCAGTACCAACAGTTATTAATGGGTTGGCGACAGCAGGTACAAAAACTATTGCTTGCCAATGTTAATCAAGCGCCTGTATTGTCTGTGTTAGAGAAGGTTAGTCAATATCTATGGCAGACTGCTCAGGATAAGAATGTACAGCGTCTGTGGTATCTAGTCGAGCTATGGTTAAATGAGCTGGCTCATAATGAAACACCGCTCCCTACCCATTATGTACCTCTGTTAAGCCAGCTTGAGCAAGTAATAGAGACTGGTGTTCAACAAGCTGAGATGTGTTCACGCCTGATTAGAAGCTTAATTATAGATGTCTATATCGAGTTAAGTGGTCTTGCGCAAATTAGCGATAGCACCCAACTTATATTAAGGCATTTATCACAAAGCACCTCACCTGTACGCTTTTTACCGCGTATATTGAGCGAGCTTGAAACCCTTATCTTTGATTTAGATAAGCCGGACACCCTTCTAAATCCTTTACGAAAAATAAAAAATCAGCTTGAAGGTCGAGGCTGGACTTATTTTGTGTCGCAAATCGATGCTATTTTTACGGATATAGAGCAGGCTCTATCGTCAGAGGCAGGATATGCACCAGAGCAGCGTCATATTGAGCGTAAGCTCCAAGCGCTGTATGATGCTATCTATAAAACTGAACAGACGATATCTCTCAAGATAGGGGAAGCTGCTTCTTTTACCACCGCCTCTGAAGCAGCTGATAGAGCTGATACTCAGCTGGAAGACAGTCAAGAAACTATCTCTGCTGGTGAAGGCTTGCGTGAATTGCGCATTGCGGTAGAAGAGGTAAAACAAAGCTTTAACGAGTACATACAGCATCAAGATGTTCATTTGTTGCCAGCTGCCCAAGATTTTACCAAAATTGGTCATGCTTTTGCTGATATAGGCTTGCCCGCTATTAATCAAACCATAGATGATATGGCCAGTCTATTTATACAGCTGGCGGTTCATAAGGTGAAAACGCTCAGTTGGGATGTGACTCAAGCCTTAGCTGAGGGGCTAACTTCTATAGAGTTGTTACTTGACTACCTTGCGCAGCAGATTTTTGACCAGCAGTTGTTGACGCGGGCAAATGAATATACGGCTAAAGCGGCGCAGCTTATCAATGTCTATATTGAAGCACCAGAGACGGTCAATGATACCTTTGTTACTCAAAAGCCAGCAGCAACGGATGTCCTTCGTTACGATGATAGTGGTGAAATTATCCCTGTTACTGAGCAAAAATCTCATGCTAATGGTCTGAGTAATGCTGGTGAGAGTGAAGCGTTGCTACAAGCGCGTGAGCAAGTGAAGCCTGACAATTTTGATGTGGATGAAGATATTCGTGAGATCTTTATCGAAGAGGCGACAGAGGTTATCACTGACCTACAAGACTTCCTACCTATTTGGCAGCAAGATTCACAGGATTTAACACCGTTAACTGAAGTACGCAGAGGCTTTCATACCTTAAAAGGTTCAGGCCGTATGGTTGGTGCCTTTAGTGTTAGTGAGATGGCATGGTCAATTGAAAACCTACTCAATCGTCTGTTAGACAAGACCTTACCTGTCACAGACGAGGTGGTAAATTTGGTGATGGATACGGTAAAACGCTTACCCGTTATGGTCGCAGATTTTGAGGCGCAACAGCCGCCAAGTCTAGATCCTGCTATCACTATTCTACAAAGCCAAAACCTGATGACGCAGCAGCCTATTAATACTGGGTTAATCATACCTGAGACGGCACCTGATGAATTAGATAATAGCGGCTCTACTTTAGAAAATACGTCAGCGTCACAGACAGCCGTTTCAACGGCGATAACTGCGGATGATGTCGAAACTTCAAACACTTACCAAAATGAAGCAAGACATCTAAATGACTCTTCATCTGAGCTGCAAATTCCAGCAGTGCTTGCACCATTTATGTTAGAGACTGAGCAACTACCAGTGGATGCTGACGATGCTGATCCTGATATTAAAGAGATATTTATAGAAGAAGCCAACGAAGTGTTGGATGAAATTGTACCTTTGTATGAAGAGTGGCGATTGTCACCGACTGATCTAAGCAAGCTGATGGATA
Source organism: Psychrobacter sp. AOP3-A1-26 (assembly GCF_052378235.1). Classification (NCBI taxonomy): domain Bacteria; kingdom Pseudomonadati; phylum Pseudomonadota; class Gammaproteobacteria; order Moraxellales; family Moraxellaceae; genus Psychrobacter; species Psychrobacter sp. AOP3-A1-26. Next base: position 23,802 of record NZ_JBQSXN010000037.1, on the reverse strand, counting down.
TCCGTCGCGGATTTCATACCCTAAAAGGTTCGGGGCGTATGGTTGGGGCTAACTATACTGCTGAGCTGGCATGGGCGATAGAAAACATGCTGAACCGTATCTTGGATCACAGTATTGTGGCTTCAGCCGATATGCGTCAGCTCATTGCAGAAGTCTTAGCTGCTTATCCTGCTATGCTCACTACCTTTGAGAATAACCTTCAAGATTATCCAGAGATAGTGCCACTATGGATTGCCTGTGCTAACGCTTATAGTAAGCAGCAAGGTGATGCGTTCAGTTACGCTGCATTATATCAACAAGCATCGAAAGACTCTGAGCATGAAGTACTTCAAGGGTCAGCATTACTGCCCGACTCTAATGCAACCAAGATTATTTATGATAATGAAGAGATAGACTCAACGTTGCAAACTATCTACTCTGTCAATGAAAAAATAGCAGAAGCGCCAGTTATTTTAGCGCCTCAAAGCGAAGAAGAAAGAGTGTTCTGTGAGATTTTTATCGATGAAGCAGAAGGACTATTGCAGGATATTGATCAATTCGTTGATGAGCATCAAGATAAACCTTATATCGAAGTCACCGATGAGATTGTACGTGCATTTCATACGCTAAGGGGCGCGTCTGGCTCTAGTGCTTTGGTTGCGATCAGCGAAGTGAGTGGCACAATAGAGCAAAGCCTAGAGCTATTACAGCAGCAGGATACCGCCATGAGTGCTCAGCATTTAGAGGCATTGGCTCAGTCTGCCACGTTGATGGATGGTTATCTAAGCAATTATAAACAAAATGCTCAGCAACAAAATACATCAGAGGAAGATAACCAAAGCGAGCAAGATATAGCTTCGTTGCAAGCGATGCTTGGCGAGCAATACATCATTGGTGATAATAAAATTGAGACTGATAATAAGCCAACGATAGAGCAGCTGCTCGATAATAATATTGATGAACTGCTAGATGCTGAGTGGCAGCTAGATGAGGCACTGAACGACTCTGAGGTAGGGCAAGTTCAAAAGTATATAGAACAGCAAATATCACAAATAAAACACCTTACCAATAAAGCGCAAGAATTTCCGAAATTTACTTTGATACTCGGCGAGTTAGGTAATGCTTATAGTTATCTCAACGATAACCTTGATAAAGCAAAGGATGCGGACGTTCAAGCCATATTGCATGCCGGTCATGCTCAATTAGTCGGGTTGTTTGATGCATTAGCAGGTAGCACATCATTGAAGGTTGATACGCAAGTTATTGCAGATTTACAGCGTATTTATCAAGATGATGACAGTGGTGATGAAGGTGGCTTTATCGTTCGCAGTGTTGCTGCGCCTGAGCTACAGCTTGAGTCTATTGATACCGATATGGAGTTGTTAGAAATCTTCTTAGAAGAGGCGCAAGAGCTTGATGCGGCATTGGATGAAAGCTTCAATAAGTGGCGCACTGATATCACTAATATTAATGCCCTAAAGGTATTACAACGCCATCTGCACACGATCAAAGGTGGTGCGCGCATGGCAGGTATTCGTAGTATTGGCGATCTCACCCACGAAGCGGAAAGCGTTTATGAAGCGTTTGTAGAGAACAGACGAACACCGACAGCTCAATGGCTGGAAATTATGCAAATGGTGCAAGACACGATGTCTCTGCAAATCATGCATATCGTCAATTACAGAAAATCGTTTTTTACCCCTGAGCTGATTGAGCAGTTGCAGCAACTTGAAAAAGCCAAAACATTGCCAGAAACGGTAGAGCTAATCATTCCAGTACCAAAAGACAATGCGGCAGCTGCGCCTCAAGTTATTGATGGCATAAGTACTCATAGTAGTGAGACAGGTTCAGAGACACTCAACCTCGATACCCTGATTAAGCAGTCATGGGCTAATGGACTACCTGATCCTGATATATTATCGGTGTTTTTAGAAGAAGCAGAAGAGCTTACCAACCGTAATAAATATCTGCAATTATTCTTAAAAGATACCAATAACACGACAGCTCTACAGGCGCTGCAACGCGATTTGCATACCATCAAAGGTGGCGCACGTATGGTGACAGCGTCCGGTATCGCTGATTTGTCTCATGAGATGGAGTCGGTGTACAAGGATTTTGTCAATAAGCGCCGCCCTGCAACCAAGAAGGTATTAGAGCTGTTGGTTGCCAGTCATGATTGGCTTGCTGACGCAGTGTTTATTTTGAGTGAGCAGGTCAACCCACCGATACCGGCGTTACTGATTGAGGCACTGCAACAGTTTAGTAGAAACCCTGATAGCTTAAGACAAGTTCCTAAAGAGTCTTTGCAGGCACAGCGTGAAGCAATATTGATTGCTAAAGAAAATCAAGGCTCACAGTATCTGGCAAAAGATATTAGTGACATGCCGTCTATGATCAACCACACTAATGAAGAAGAGCAAAGCGTTAGTAATAATGAGATGATCCGTATTTCAGGTGGTTTGATCGAGCATATGATTAACTTGTCTGGCGAATCAGCGATTAACCGTGCCCGTATCGATATGGGTATCAGTAGCTTGACCAGTAGTATTGAAGAGATGGGTACGACGGTACAGCGCTTGGCAGATCAGTTGCGTCGGATGGAAATTGAGCTTGAAGCACAGGTTTTATCGCAGATAGATGAGGAGTTGATTAATAATGAAGGCTTTGACCCTCTAGAAATGGATCAATATTCTTCTTTGAATCAATTATCAAAGTCTTTGACAGAGTCAGCCTCAGATTTGGTTGATATTAATCATACGTTGTTAGAAAAAACCCGTGACAGTGAAGGCCTCTTATTGCAGCTGTCGCGCACGCAAACTGAGTTGCAAGATGGCCTCATGAATTCTCGTATGGTGCCGTTTACGCGTCTGACACCGCGTCTTGAGCGTATCGTGCGTCAGACGGCAAATGAGCTTAATAAGTCTGTTGAACTGACTATTATCAACGCTGATGATGAGATGGATCGAACCATTCTAGAGCGTATTACCTCGCCACTTGAACACATGCTCCGTAACGCCGTCGATCATGGTATCGAGAGTACTTCGACACGTCTCAGAGCAGGGAAAGAACGTAGCGGGCGTATCACTCTAGAAGTTCGCCGCGAAGGCAGTGAGATTGTCATTCAGTTAAGTGATGATGGTCGCGGAATCGATGTAGAATCCGTACGTAAAAAGGCTATTTCTCAAGGTCTTATCGATAAGAATGATAGCAGCCTCACTGATCTCGATATCATGCAGTATATCTTTAACGCTGGGTTGAGTACCAGTAAACAAATCACCCAAATCTCTGGACGCGGCGTTGGCATGGACGTGGTGATCAGTGAGATTCGTCAGTTAGGTGGCGTTGTGTCTGTCGTCTCAGAGCTTGGTAAAGGATCAATCTTTACGATGCGCTTACCACTGACGGTTGCCGTATCTGATGCTTTGGTAGTACGTGCAGCGGATCGTTACTATGCCATACCACTGGTACAGATTGAGCGTGTGGTTCGTATCAACCCAGAAAAGCTTTACGACTATTATCAGTCTGATAATGACACCTTGAACTTTGAAGATGTCGATTATCGAGTACGCTATCTAAATGAGATTTTATCAGGTAATAAATTGAACGAGCTGGTGGTCAACACCAATACCAGCTTACCGCTTATTATTATTAAAAACCGTACGGGGCAGAATATTGCTCTGCAAGTAGATCAGATTGCAGGCTCGCGGATTGAAGTGGTGGTCAAGCCATTAAGTCAACAGTTATCAAATTTACAGGGTATTTCAGCAGCGACCATCATGGGTGATGGTTCAGTGATGCTCATTTTAGATTTGATCGCTTTAATGCGTAATGCGCAGCTGGTTAAAAATATACCGCAAGCTGCCGAAACTAAACGAACACGCATAGAGACGACCAAACCTACTATATTGGTTGTTGATGACTCAGTCACTGTCCGTAAAGTGACGTCACGCTTCTTGGAGCGCCAAGGCTTCAATGTCATCGTTGCAAAAGATGGGGTCGACGCCATTGAGATACTACAAGAGACAACGCCAGACATGATGTTGCTGGATATTGAAATGCCAAGAATGGATGGTTTCGAGGTAGCGACCCAAGTCAGACATAATAAGCGCCTGAAAGATATTCCAATTATTATGATTACATCACGTACAGGTGAAAAACATCGTGAACGTGCGCTAGAAATCGGCGTAAATGACTATATGGGTAAGCCATTCCAAGAAAAAGAGCTGCTCAATAAAATCCGGAATCTACTGGGTTCAGAGGTCAGTCTGACTCATGAAGGATAATACGCGTATTGTAGCACTAAAAGAAAAAAATAATCAAGATATTAAAGTACTGATAATTGCAGAAGATCACCGTCAGCGTATGGCTTTTTCCGATACCATACACAGTTGTGGCTTTAGCCTTGTTGGCTGTTTATCACGAGTACAATTGCAAGAAAAACCTGAGCTCTCTGATGTGGCTATCGATATCTGGCTCATCGATAGTGACTATGACGATAATGTGGCGACTGCGACCACTGCTTCTAAGTCATCCACTGTACTGGTAGGTTTTAGTCAGGCACCTTATCTTAATGAGGCGCAGCAATATGCCAAGTGGCAGCGTAAGTTAAAGCGTAAACTGGCGCAAATGCTTGATTTGCCGATGCTAATAGATAGTCCAGCTGATAACAGCGACAATATGGATACCGATTGGCGCTATGTAGTGTTTTTGGGTGCTTCTATGGGTGGACCTAGCGCCGTAAAAGAGTTTTTGGATAACTTACCAACCACGCTGCCTGTTTGTATATTATTAGCGCACCACTTTAACCAAACCATGATTGGTACATTGCCACGCATACTTAATCGCCAAAATAACTGGCGTTGTCAGGTCATTACTTCGTCGCAGCGTTTAAGAGCAGGCCAGTGTCTTATAGCACCTGTTGATAAGCAGATTGTTTGTGATTCGACTGGTCGAGTGATATTGTTAGACCAAGCTTGGGATGGCGAGTATAAACCTGCTATTGGTAAAATCCTCAAAAACACCAGTGATGTTTATGGTAGCGAGCTTATCAATATTATATTTTCAGGTATGGGCAACGATGGTTCTCAGTATTTGGATCTTATTCAAGATAACAACAGTCAATTATGGGCGCAACAACCCAGTTTAAGTACTTGTCCGAGTCAACCTCAGGCTATTATTGATTCAGGATACTGTAGTTTTGTCGGTAGCCCTGCGGAATTAGCAAAAAAACTGATGGATTATATTGATGAAAGGGCGGCTACTGCCTCTTTACATTAACTTATGGTGAGCGATGATGAAACCAATTTTAAAACATTCGTTTGAGGCAGTAAGCTTACTGACCACTAACAATGGTATGCTCGATGTTACTATTGTTCCAGCATTTAATCAGCCTGATTGGATTATTCCAAGCAGCTTGGTTTTGAGCGTGGATGATTACCATGAGCGTACCTCTAGTTATGATTGGCAGCAGCAAGAAGTGGCTGTATTTCATTTACTTCCAGAGGAACAAGCACCAGACAAAATGATTGTTTTAGAAGGCAATACTTTAGAGCACCGCTTTGCTTTGCAAACGATGGGTGAGCTGCGTCATTTGCAAGCGCGTATTTCTGAGGTTAAAGATATTGAAGTTCCTGAACAACTTAATAATTATCAGACACTTAATGACCATGAGCAGCTTGAGAGTATAAACATCGACGAAACTGAAGGACGCTTTAGTGAAAATGATGTGCTATCCTACCTTTTTCAAACCGTTATGATCGATGAAAAACCTTACTTGGTGCCAGACTTGGACAAAATTGCGCATCAGTTGGTTGATTTAGACAGCTAGCTTTTTTCCTATGTTTGGGTTAGTCTTTACTACCAAGATGGTAATCCAGCAACTTCACCGGTCTTTGCGTCGCTGAACTTCAGCGCTGAGCCTGATTGTTGAGTCAGTTACTGTCTTGTTTATAACATCGATAAAGATAACCAGCGATATAAAGGTCATAAAGTAGCTCATGAATAATACTCATCCGAATTTGGTAAAGTGGTCAGTCACTAGCCGCTTGTTTCATTGGGTCAGCGCGATTTTATTGCTCATCACATGGATAATGATGTTGTTATATAATAATCTCGATAGCAAACTCTATATAGGATTGCATAAATCCTTTGGGATTAGTTTGTTATTTTGGATGGTAGCACGCGTCATAAACCGCCTCTTTACTAAAGCACCACCCGCAGCACCAATGCCGAAGTGGCAGCAGCTACTGTCTCAATTATCGCACTTCGCCCTCTATGCTATCTTGATTGCCATGCCTATTGTAGGTTTGCTGATGTCTGTTTATGGTGGTCGGCCTGTTGATGTCTTTGGCTTGTTTCAAATCCCTGTGTTTGTTACCCCTGATAGAGGCTTGGCGCGATTTTATAATGATTTACACACCGATATTATTTGGCCCATGATTATTGCTTTTACGTTGGTTCATATTGGCGCGGCTTTATATCATCAATACATCAAAAAAGACAATTTAATGGCGCGCATGAAATAGTTGATTTTAGAGAATATTGGTCTTGTAGGATATAAGATAAGCACAAAAAAGCCCTAAGTAATGATACTTAGGGCTTTTTTTATACGTAATACCATTCACAAAAATTAGAGTAGCAAGGAAAATGAGTGCAAGTGCTACGCATTGTAGACTAAACGAGTTTGACACGGCTAATCGTACTTTTTGGGTTTGGTATAATTAAAGAGTTTACGTATCTATTGTACAGTCAATAGACTTACTTTTTGTGCTCAGGTAAATTGATGTTCATTTCTAGTACATCTAAGCTGTCTTCAGAACGATGATTGATATTGACATCATCAATCTGAACGCCGTTGACATATTTATTGACCACTTCTAAGATTTCACGTTTCATTTTTTCGATACGATCAACCGTCAAGCGGTTGTTCAAACGATTTTCGCTAGCAACGATAACCTTAAGACGTTCAGTGGCTAAATTAGCACTACCTGCGCTGTTATTATCATCAGTACCAAATAGGCTACTCCAAAATCCTTTCTTCTTAGTCATCATTAACCCCCAAACCAGCGCTGTAATAAAGTCTTTTTCTTCACGTCAATATGACGTAACGGACGTTCTTCGCCTAAGAAACGGGCGACGATGTCATCATAACATTGACCAGCAACAGAATCAGTATAATGAATAACTGGCTCACCATGGTTAGATGCTTCTAACACTGAATGACTTTCAGGAACGACGCCAAGCAATGGCACTTTTAGAATATCATTAGAAATGGTATCAATATCCATCATCTCGTTAGCAGCGGCACGTTCGGCATTATAACGAGTCACAATCAAATGCTCACGTACCGCACCTTGGTTTTCAGCTACTTTTTTGGTCTGGCTTTGTAGGATACCAATAATACGATCTGAGTCACGTACTGAAGAAATCTCAGGATTGGTGACGATGATGGCTTCGTCAGCGTGATACATGGCGAGCTGTGCACCGCGCTCGATACCAGCAGGCGAGTCGCAGATGATATAGTCGAACTGTTGAGACAATTCAGCCATGACCTCTGATACGCCTTCGTTGGTCAGTGCGTCTTTATCGCGCGTCTGACTTGCAGGCAAGATATACAGATTTTCAAGCTGCTTGTCTTTGACCAGTGCTTGCGACAAGCGTGCGTTACCATTAATGACATCAACAAAGTCATAAACGATTCGATTCTCACAACCCATGATTAAGTCTAAATTACGTAGACCCACATCAAAATCGATAACGACTGTTTTATAGCCACGCAATGCTAAACCAGCAGCAAAAGAGGCACTTGTCGTGGTTTTACCCACACCGCCTTTACCTGAAGTGATTACAACTATCTTCGCCACAATGGCACACTCCTATGAATCAATGGGATATCTTTTATATAAATAGCGCACTCGTATATTATTCACATATTATATATGCACGACCTGCGAAGCTAGCCTAGCATAAATAAGTAAAAATTTATAGCAAGTCTATACTAAAGCAGAAAAACAGCTCATATACATAAGCCATAAGGTCTGGCAGTCTAAAACTTGTTAGCGGATATCACCGTATATGAATAATAAAGTAAACGCTCATGAAAGTGTAGATAGTGACAGAGGCAGCGAATCATTATAGAACAGTTTTGTTAAATAAACTTACCGCAATATGAAGCGAATAATATGTCCGATTTTTTGCCCAGTCAATAACTTTTAGGCCTCATCCATCACAGTAAATACCAAACCTTCACCTTCTATAAACCTGACTTGTACAGACTTATCAATCACATGCTCGGGTAGATTGTCTCGTAAGCAATAAGTGCCTGCCACTGAGACCAATGAAGGGTTAAATACTTGGCAAAAAATACGGGCGTCTTTGTCACCAGTGGCCCCTGCAACCAAGCGTCCTTGGGCACGACCATAAACGTGTAAGCTATTATCGGTAATCGCTTCGGCACCGCTATTGACACTGTTGGTCAAAATTAAATCACCACCAACGTGGTTGAGGCTCTGCCCTGAGCGCAGCATTTGGTCATAAATCAGGCTGGTAATATGCTCAGCACTTAGTAATGTCTCTGCGGTAACCTCAGATATGGTGGTCTTAGTTGCAGGCTCACTAGCTGACTGACTGGCTGCTACCTCATTATGGCTTGAGTCTAGGCTCTCATTTTCTGCTGCTTTCTGGACTTCAGTTACGGCCTTCTTACTGGGTAAAATGCGCTCGATACGCTTGCCATCTGCTGGAAATATCGCTAAGCGTAGCTCATGAGCTTGTGGGTCGAGTGCACCCGTTATGACTCCGATAGGTTGTAAACCCCATGACCATAGTAGCTCTACCAATGCAGATAAATCTTGCTCTATCTCGCTGTCAATCAGAATAGGAATGTTACTAGACTTGTTGCTGAGCGTTTCAGCAAGCTGGGCATCTATCGCGCTTAAATCATTGGTACTGAACTGCAAACGTGAAAAGGTCAGCATTTTGCCATAAAATGCCAGTGCTGGTAATGCTGGTGCGGCGCTCGAGCTCTGGTTATCATTAACTGAAACTGTCATATATAAATCCTCAAGAGATATTCTTGTCGCTGTATTCACGGTGCAATTTTTATTGTCGAGCCATACTCTGTGTTTTATAAAACTCTGTATTTTACGAGTTATTATTTCATTAACTGGTATTTTACTGTCTATTTTTTAAATCTTAAACCACATCAACTTATTAACTGGGTATGTTTGTAGGAATATGGGCTATAGGTTAAGCATGTCTTGATGCTTCCACTGTTGCACTTTTACTTGTGCTTCAAACTCGGTCAAGCTGTCATCAATGATACTCGAAATCAAGGTATCCAGCGCCGTGTTGTCAGTATTTATTTGCGCGACGCCACTGGCAATCGCCACCATTAATGAGTCCAAAAGCTCAGGGTCAAGCAGGCGCTTATTTAGCGCATAAACGACATTTTCACCGATGTTATGCCCGACATGTTGTAGTTGCGATTCAATCAAGCTACCAGCGATGGGTATCATGCGTAGATAGCGGCGTAACTCGGGCGTATTGGCCAAACCTTCTTCGATGGCATTGCCCATCTCGCTGGCTAATATGTTACCGCCACCTGTTGCCGTAGTCAGCTCCTGCAGTTTTGGTGCAAGCTCTGCCCGCAGCACGGACAGTAATGCAGCCTCAATCTCTTTACGGTTACGAGCAATCGTGGACTCAATAAATGATTTATGCGTTTCAGGATTGGTCAGTTGCTGGCGAAAATTATGAATAGTCGTCAATATGACCCGATCAGATAGCTCTTCTAACAGTAAGTCGATATAGAACTGAATTCTATTAATCCATGGCTGCGGCAGCACCTGATAGCCAAGCTGATACAAGCGACGTCCGATGTTCACTGCACGGAACAACCGCAAGGCACGCAGCTGCGGAAAACAGCCTAATACCTCATACCAATGCACAAATGGAAAAAAGAACCAGCGATAATAGATTTTTTGTTTAATCGCAATCGCCCAACGTAACAGTAGCTCCAAAATTAAAAATATGGTAAAAAACCCACCAGCAGTACGTAGAGGGTCATGTAAGGTAGTTTGATACCAGCTGAGTGCGTCGCTAATGGACAGCCAGCCTGCGACATTGCTACTAAAATTACTCATCAAAATAGCATCAGTACTAATGACCAATAGATCAATGCTGATGGCGATAATCATCACGATATGGTAGGTGAGCTTCAAGCGATTTGGCTTTGGACGATTTGGTCGCTGCGGCTTATCATCATCTGATAGACGAGCCGACTGATTCGGTACTGGCGCAGAGTCCAGATGCGGGTTAGTAGAAGAGGCGGGCACAGTCATACCTTATAAGTGATGAATAACACAAAGAGCAAATGGTTTAGAGGATATAGGGCGTGTCCTCAATCTGAACGAAAGCGACTAAATGGGCTAAAAATGGTTAAATCTTGCCAAACTGCGTTAAATAGTGGGTCAATATCCTGATATTACCTGCGCTATTTTCCTTGTTTGACTACTATTTCCCTCATTTTTATCACCATTTTCAAAATGAGGACACGGCCTAGTCACATTATCAATGAATAGGCCTAAAAAACAACCTATCTTTTATTAAAATTTAGGCATCACTAGGTACCCTTTCAAAAATGGGCATCATAATCAGGAATGTTTGTTTCTAATGGCTTTTTTCTAGTAGCGGTATTTCTAATCGCCAACCTCTTGAGCTTTAGGACTTTCTTCAAATCCAGCCAGCATCTCTGTAATACGCTGGTCTTTTTGGTGCCAAACATGCTCAACCCAATCAAACATCTGCGCCTTTACTTCTTCGTCGTTTTCATAGCCACCATTTTGAATACCCAAAAACAAATCATCAGGGATATCAATATATCTGACATCAACGCCCAAGCGCTTGATATTTCCTTTCCACAAGTCACCATAGGTCGGCACACCGTCAGGATATACGATGGTCATATCTAATATGCCATCAACGTCTGCCCCTAACGCGTTGATCGCTAACGATAGACCACCGGCTCGCGGCTTTAGTAAATGAGTGTAAGGTGACTGTTGCTTGGCTTTTTTGGCCTGAGTAAAACGCGTCCCTTCTAAATAGTTCAATAAGGTAAATGGCTTGTCTTTTAACAGCGCACAGGCACGCTTTGCCTCTTCGATATCCTTCCCTTTTAAAGCAGGGTTTTTTGCTACTGCTTCTTTAGAGTGCCGACGCATCATGGGGAAGTCTAAAAAATAAAAAGCCTGACCAACAATCGGAATATAAATCAGCTCAAACTTGGTAAAAAATCGCGTTAGTGGCAAGCGTTTTTCACTAATATACTGCACGATACTGGTATCGACCCACGTTTGATGGTTACAGACCAGTAAATATTTACCGTTGATATGAACGTCATCAGGCAAGCTAATACGCCAATCTTTACGTGGGAGCATGTTATCGATTAAAGCGTTGTTGCTACTGATCCAATGAGTGGCAATTTTGATCACTGTTTTGTCTGCAATGGGAGCGCCAGTAATGATCTTGCCAACGCCCATCAACCATAAAGGAATACTACCACCAAAGCTATTGGCAGCGATGACACCAGTTGCTGTCGCAAGCGAGACCGCCTTTCCAAGCTTTGGGGTGCGTTTATGCATTTTTTTGATAGTAGAAGTCAGTCGCATACTAAATCCTTTTCGATCAATCTTATTGGTATGTAAGTTATCCATTATTGGCGTCGTTGTCTGTAAACCCTTCTCAGAGGGGGTGGGTTTTAGGGGTTAAAAAGACAATGGGGTAAAACGTCACAATTAAATGAAACCATCATCAGTTATTATTTACCGATGCGACTAATATAGTTTAGTCGCTGTTAATTTTATTGCCTGATTTTAGCAGAAACAAACCATAGTGTACGAGTGTAAACGTGACTTGCAATAACACGTCTTAAAAAACCACCTATATATGATAGTAAACCATCTCGAGTGGTCATCACTTTTTATACATAGATGTGACAAAATATTACACATAGTTAGATTGTAATTGACATAATAATAACGAGTATAAATAAATGCCTAAGCGAAGTAAGAGATAATGAGTGATTGGCTAAACAAGTCGGTCATCAGGCATAATTGCTTGAATTTAGGTGTCTAACATTTAAATACCTAATATTTAAGTAGCTGGCATTTAAGTAGCTAAATAAGATTAACGGAAAATCTTTATAAAAAGTACAATTTGTCTATTCATTTTTAAATTTGAGAGGAAATATTATGCGTAATACATTAATGGTCGCAGCAGTAGCATCAGGTCTAGCACTTAGTGGTTGTGCTACAGATCCAAACACTGGACAACAACGCTTGAACAAAACTGCTGTCGGTACATTGGCAGGTGCTTTAGGTGGCGGGGCTATTTCAAAAGCAACAGGTGGCGATAAGACTGGTCGTGATGCGGCAATCGGTGCAGCACTAGGTGCTGGCGTTGGTTATTACATGGAGCGTCAAGCCAAGCAGCTTGAGCAGCAAATGGCGGGTACTGGCGTAACAGTTACCCCAAATCCTAACGGTAATATTGATCTAGTCATGCCAGGCAACATCACTTTCTCATTCGATGATGCTACTTTGAACTCATCTTTCAAGCCAACACTTAACAAGCTTGCATCAACGATGAGTGAATATAACCAAAATACAGTAACGATTGCTGGTCATACTGATAGCAGAGGTTCTGCATCATACAACCAAGGTCTATCTCGTGACCGTGCTTATGCAGTCGCAAACTATCTAACCGCACGCGGTGTCGCTTCTAACCGTATCAATGTTGTTGCATATGGCGAGTCACGCCCAATCGCTGATAACAACAGTGATTCTGGTCGTCAACAAAACCGCCGTGTTGAGCTGGTTATCAATGCACCACAATCAGTTAATTAATAGTTGGTTCATTTTTGACTGAGTCATTTTGATTGAATAATTAACGAATTTTATATTTAGAGAAGGTCAGCTATTAGCTGGCCTTTTTTTATGCTTTAAATATAGGGTATGTTAAAAATATTCAAAAATAATTGCCGTCAGTGCGGTAGCTGACTGTTTGACGACGGCCAAATAAAAGATAACATTAATTTAAAACTAAATATTGATAATGATTATCAATAACTCTATAATTCATAGAGTTTTTTTATGGCAGTGCCATTTGATGCCCCAATTAAAACCAATTTTTTTGTGCTATATTTTTTGAGGATATGTATGACAATCACCACAGTAACGAGCCGTAAAATCTTACCAACTACTTTAGCTGCTGCACTTGCAGGGTTGTTAATGGTGTCTGGTTGTACCAAACAAACCAATGAAGAAGCCAATACGACTGCTGATACGCAAACAGAGGTAGAAAATACAGAGTCAACGACCAATACCGAGCTATCAGCTGCGGATAAAGCTCATACTGATAGGTTGGCTATCAGCTATGCAAACATGGCACATGCTGCCTATAAAGATTCTTTAGAGACCGCTAAAACATTGCAAACTGCGGTAGAAAAATATGTTGCAACACCAACCCAGGAAAATCTTGAGGCGGCAAGAGCGGCTTATAAAGCTGCACGCCAGCCGTATTCACAAACTGAGATTTTCCGTTTTGATGAAGGTTTTGTGACCGCCAATGATAAGCGTCAGATTGGCAGTGTTGATGGTTGGGAAGGGCAGGTGAATGCTTGGCCACTAGATGAAGCATTGATTGATTACGTCAATGATAGTTATCAAGGTGAGTACAACAGTAAAGACAACATCATCAATAGCGATAGTATTACGGTTGGTAGTATCAAACAAGATACTAGTACCATTACCCCTGAGCTATTGGCAGAAATGAATGAAATTGGTGGTAGTGAAGCCAATGTAACGACTGGCTATCACGCCATTGAGTTTATGCTATGGGGTCAAGACGTTAATGGCGTTGCCGAAGGTGCAGGCAACCGTCCAGTGACAGATTATGTTACTGAAACGGGTCAATGTACCAGTGGCGATACGGCCAATGACGATGCCAGCATCTGCGAGCGTCGTGGTGAGTTTTTAAAAGCCGCTGCACAGTTATTGGTTGATGATTTAACAGCGATGGAAGCCGAGTGGCAGCCTGGAAGTGAAGATACCTTACGAAGCGACCTTATGGCGCGTAAATACGATAATGGTCTGCGTCAGATTATGTATCAAATGGGCAGTTTAGCACTGGGTGAGCTGGCTTCTGAGCGTATGCAGGTGGCTTTTGTCACTGGCTCTACCGAAGATGAGCACGAATGCTTTAGTGATTTGACACATCTAAGCTATGCCAATAATGCTCGCGGTATCCAAAATGTCTTTAACGGCAGTTATAAAACAGTCGCTGGCAAATCAGTTGGTGGTTATGGTGTTAAGCACTACCTCGTTGATACTGACAATAAAGACGCTGCTGATAAGCTCGCTGCTGATTTTAAAAAGGTAGAAAATGCCTTTAATACCATCGTTGAAAAAGGCGAAAAAGACGGTATCAAAGTTGATCAAATGATTGCGACGGTTGGCCAAGCGAGTAAAGAAGGCATCTCTGCTGAAGAACAAAATAAACGCCGTGGTTGGATTGAAGCAGGTATTAATAGCTTGCAAGAGCTGACTTCGGGTATCGAAAACGCCGCAAAAGCGGTTGGTATTGACAATTTAGACGCTGATGCTGGCTCGCAATTTTAATTGGCGATTTATGTTTTTCAAAATGTTGGCCAGCTCTATTTATAATACAGGCAATTCTAAATAAAATCGATACGTTGGTAGCCACGTGCTACTGTTATAAATTTTTCTTGCTTGCTGCTTTCAAGCGCGACAGAGGCTGCAAAAAAATGACGGCAATAGCACTGCATCGGTTTTAAAGTAAATCAGCTATACCTGACGAGTCGCTATAAGATAATGAGAGTTATTTTCATAAGAAAGTAATCTATGTATAATAAACACGTTGTCGATTTTGGTTGGCAGCGTGTTTTTTTATAGTGTATTAAAATAGCCGGATAAGTCAGTGGGTAGCTCTACAGATTGATTATTTATCGACTAAAAGTGAAAAACTGGATAGCACATAATTTTAATGGTTCTTCTTAGTATTAAGTTACTATTAAAACTAAAAGGCTATTAAAACTAAGGGGCTCTATGAATAAAACTAAGGTACTCTATGAACACCACGAATGTTTCAACAGTTCAAAAACCTGCCTCGTTTTACTCTGCCTTTATCCCTAAAACTGTGCCAGCCAAGCTTACTTTTGGCATTCTATGCGCTCTATCACTTAGCGCCTGCCAGCCGACTGACAGTGTTTCTGATGGCACTTCTAATAATGAAAAAACAGCCATAGATAATGGGCAAAATCAAGTATTGGCGCCTGAACGAGTTCAAACCATAGAAGCGCTCGCGGGTGTGTCTATGCAACAACTAGCAAGCTTTGATCCGCAAGAGATTAAGCAAGGTGGCGACACAGGCATCAGTATTAGCAGTGCTGAGAGTTACTCTAAACCTTCATCGAATATAACCGCATCACGTAAAGGCTCTTTTTTTATTGGCAATGCGTTTTTTCGTCAGCCGTGGGTGATTGCGCCTGCCAGTACGGACAGCCGAGATGGTCTTGGTGCATTGTTCAATGTCGCAGCGTGCCAGTCTTGCCACATAAAAGACGGTCGCGGTCATGCGCCGATGACTAGCGAAGATGATGCAGACAGTTTGCTCATTCGTCTCGCTATGCCAGCGACTACGAACGAGCAGCGTCAGCAACTACAAAACTCATTGATCGAAAAAGTCGTCCATCCTATGTATGGTGGTCAACTGCAAGATCGTGGTATTCAAGGGGTGCCTGCCGAAGCGAGAATTGCGGTACAGTGGGCAGATAAACCGGTCACCTTTGCCGATGGTCATGTCGAGACATTGCGTGCACCCACCTTTAACTTAACCAAGCCTGGTTATGGGAAATTTGATGATGAGCTGATGGTGTCGCCGCGTATCGCCTTGCCAATGATTGGGCTCGGATTACTGGAGCAAATACCTGATGCAGATATTAAAAAACAAGCGGCTAACAACAGTAAAAATGGCAATGATATTAAAGGCAAGTTTAATTGGGTCATGGATCCACAAACGGGCAAAGTTGCACTAGGACGCTTTGGCTGGAAAGCAGGTCAAACCAAATTAATCACCCAAAACCAAAGCGCCTTCAATGAAGACATGGGTTTAACCTCAAATATTCGTCCCAATGAATCCTGTATGCCGACGCAAACTGCATGTATGAATGCAACAACGGGCGCTGACGAGCAAGGCAATGATAAGCCACCCGTCGAAGTCAATGACGAGGTGGCACAGTTTGTGGAGTTCTATACTCGTAATTTGGCGGTACCGCATCGCCGTAATGCCGATGATGAACTGGTGCTTGCGGGCAAAAAACGTTTTTATGATATGGGTTGCCAGAGCTGTCATACGCCAAGATATCAGTTGCCAAAAACTGACGATGACCATATTGAGCAACATGGCCAAGTGATTTATCCTTATACAGATTTGCTGCTACATGATATGGGTGATGATCTTGCTGATCGTACTATCGCGGGCAAGCTACCATCAAAAGATTTACAAGTTGAGTTTTTAGCCAACTCTTATGAATGGCGTACACCAGCTTTATGGGGTATTGGTCTCGCCCAAACCGTAGACTCACAAGCGACATTTTTGCATGATGGTCGTGCTCGCACGCTGATGGAAGCGGTATTGTGGCATGGCGGCGAAGCCAAAGAGCAGCAGAAAAAAGTGCTCAAACTTGATAAGCAAGGGCGTGCTGAATTGAATGCATTTTTGCGATCATTATAAGAGTGATGTGATTGAACGTTTTTTTAATGTGGCAATCAATGGTTATTAACGACTATAAATAAAGCCATCTTCCAAATTAAATATTAGCTACAATAATTTAAATAATTATTTATCCAATTACCGGGAAATTTATGAAAATAAACCATGCTCTAGCAATGGCGATATCTGCTTTAAGCGCTGGATTGCTTATCAGCTGTGTGAAACCTGCTGATGAGAATAAAGCATCAGATGTAGACAGCCAAGTCGCACAAGATAGCGCTGAACCTAAAACTAGTGAAGGTTCAGCCAGTACTGATAATAATAGCGAGAAAAAAATTACCACTGTTGACATCAGCGCCGATACTGAAAAAACCTACCTAACTCATGTGGCAAATGAAATGGTCGTTCCTGCCTATGCTGACGCGGCTAAGCAAAGTGATCTATTGCATGATTTAGCACAAAAAAACTGCCAGCAAGCGCCGGTCAGCGGTGATGAGTTACAAGCGTTGCGTGACCAATGGTTAGTATTAGCGCAAGCATGGGCGAGTGCCGAGATGACTAACTTCGGTCCTGCGACTGAGAGCATGAGCAATCTATACATCAACTACTATCCTGACGAACGTGGTTTGGTACACAAAGGGGTTGCAGATTTGATTGCTGCCAATCCTAAACTGACCGCTGAGCAGCTCGCTAATGAGAGCGCCATTGTCCAAGGTGTACCAGGATTAGAAGAAGCGCTATTCGCCAATGATAGCCTAGATGCTGGACAGTGCGCTTATGTCATTAGCGCTAGTAGTGCTTTGAGTACACGCCTAAAAGATATCGAGGAGGACTGGCAGCAGAATGCCACTGATTTATTGGCGATTGATAAAACAGCGGAAAGCGACCAAGGTTTGAATCAATGGTTTAATTCATTGTTATCACTGATTGAGACCATGAAATCTACCGCTATTGATCAGCCGCTTGGCTTAACCGGCAAGGCGAAAGGTCATTTGCCAGCTGCGACCGCGGGCCAAAGCCGTGCAATTATCAATGCTAAGTTAGGGACCTTGAATAAAGCGATGACAGATCCAGTCTTAACCGCTATCTTGGGAAATAGTAATGACAATGACGTGGCTGATAAGCTATCGACGGCGCTTGCTGATACCACGACATTGTTAGCACAAATGCCAGAAGACTTAGCCACTGCTGATAAAGCCACCCAGCAAGAGCTGTATGATCATCTCACCACCATTACGCGTCTGATTAAACGTCAATTAATTCCGACACTTGGTATCCGTGTGGGCTTTAATAGCACCGATGGCGATTAAATAATGTCTACTATCAAAGCAGATACAGAAAATTCGATGGACAAGAAATCTGAGCGCTCAAATGAGCTAGCAACAAATTCATTAAGCCGTGAGCTGCTAACCACCTCTTTGCTAGCAGCTGTCGGTACGGCAACACTGGTTGGTATGCATCATGGCTATCGTCAGCGTCGTCAGCCTGATGCCAGCTTACAAGACTATGTGTCAGGAGTTCGCTCACAGTTGAATCTATCGCTGCTATCGAAACCCCGAACTGCAAAACTTAAGCTAACAAACTCAAAGCTAGCGCGCTGTCGCTATGCTTATCAGCAAGCGAAGGTTGCGTGGCAACAGGCGTATCAGCAGCCAATAAATACTGATGCTATTAGTCATCATCATAACGTTACTGATTTTAGCGCAATACATACTACCACCATGCTAGCGCGTCCTGTCTGTTGGGTCAGCGGTGTGGCGTCAATGCCAAAAGATATCGTATTAGCAAAAAATGATAGTGGCGATGTCAATCATAACGAGCATAACATCAATAACGAACATAGCTTCGGCGTGGTTGGTATTGATGCCGATCGGCAGATTGTGTGGCAAACCACTATGCCTGAACGTGTCCATGATATTGTTGTTCAGCCTGTCGTTAGTTCTCAAGATGAAACTAGCCATAATAATGAAAATCGGGACGTGGTAGTCATGGGGCGTCGGCCCAGTGAGAAGTTTTGGGTGCTCGATACGGCAACAGGGCAAGTTAAACTCGCTATTAAAGCGTCCGCTGACCGTCATTTTTATGGTCATGCTTGCTATAGCCTAGATGGCTCAACGCTATATGTGACCGAAAACGACACACAGACCCTAGATGGTAAAATCGGTATTTATGACGCTCATAGAGATTATCAAAAAGTAGCAGAATTTGACTCTCATGGTATTGGACCACACGAGCTTATCATGCATCCTGATGGTGACACCTTGGTAATTGCTAATGGTGGTATTAAGACTGAGCAAGCGTCTCGTGAAGAGTTAAACCTAGACAGCATGCGGCCATCGTTGGTGTACTTAAACCGTCATGATGGAACATTGCTTGAGCAAGTTACGCCTAAACATAATCAAATGAGCGTACGCCATTTAGCCATGCATAACGATGGCACGGTGATGGTTGGTATTCAATTCCAAGGTGAGCGACATATCAATGTGCCATTGGTATTGACGCATAAACGTGGTGATACCGATTTTAAACCTTTAACCATGCCAAATAATCAATGGCAACGCTTTCACCAATATATCGCTAGTGTGGCGGTTGATAGTCAACGTAATCTATTATGTGTGACCACGCCAATTGGTGGCTGTGCGGCGATTTATGATTTAAATACTCGTACATTAGTTGATGCTGTCAGCTTGCCAGATTGTGCGGGTGCGTCTATTTATGCCAACAAAACAGCCAACGATATCTCTAATAAAGCTCACGAAACAGGCTTTATCGTTAGCGATGGGCAAGGGCAATTAAGCAGACTGGATGTCAGTGATTTAGCCATACCAAGCTCAAACGTCGCTGCAAATGAAACTATCGCCAAAGACAGTAAACGTCATATGATGTCTTTTGACAACCATTTACAAGCGCTTTGAGCATGACTGTGCTAGCAGAATACAATAGCTCTTTGCTAGAGAGTGCCGTTCAGCGTTTGGCAGCATCAGGCATTGAGTTACAGGTGACCAAAAAGCGGGTTAAAAATATCAATTTTCGCTTAAAACCTTATACATTAATGGTATCTGTACCTCTGTCTATTAGCCCAGCGCAAATGGCGCAGTCTATTACCAGCCGAGTATCGTGGGCAATCGAAAACCACGACCAAGTGTTAGAGCAATATCAGCGCAAACAAAGCACTGCGTCGGAATCTTCAGCTGCCGATAGCCCGCTTTTATTATGGGGTATCACGCAGCCGTTCGCTTTAAGCCACGATGAAAAAATTGCGTATTATCACAAACATCTCACTACAGTATTCCCTGCATTATTTGAAAAATGGCAACCGATCGTTGGTGCTCAGGCCAATGAAGTCCGTCTTAAAAAAATGCACACACGCTGGGGCAGTTGCAATACACGCGCGTGCCGAATTTGGCTGTCGGTCTACTTACCTGCCTATCCTATTGAATGCACCGAATACGTCATTGTCCATGAGCTATGTCATTTGCATCATGCCAATCATAGCGCTGCGTTTTGGCAAACGGTAGCGACGGCGATGCCTGATTATCGGCAGTGGCATGACATGCTGGCAGGTAAGTCTGGTCAGCTCGATTAAACGCCTCACGTAAATAGTATCCATAATTTTAATAGACCTGATATGATAAGTCATAACGGTACGAATTGTACCGTTTAAATAATAGTATTATATAGTTAAAATACTTTAAAAACGCTACGATACTGTTGGTATAGTTTTTTTGTAGCCTCTGTCTGCGTAGGCACAGCAAGCTAGAAAAAACTGTACCTACAGTACGTGATGTATCGATTTTACTTTTCACTGACTATAGAGTCTGTTCAATATAGTTTGGATGCAAGGAAGGCGAGTGAAAGTACTACAAGTCGTAGGCTAAGCGAGTCTGACACCGTATCCATTTTATATAGAACTGAATATAGACAAGGACGGCATATGGAAAACGTTAATCAAGCAGATTTTTGGCAGCAGCGTTATGAGCAAGACAGTATTGGTTGGGATATGGGGCAGGTATCACCGCCACTCAAAGCTTATATTGACCAGTTACCTGAGTCTGCTAAAGATCAGGCTATATTAGTACCGGGTGCGGGTAATGCTTACGAGGTTGGCTATTTGCATGAGCAAGGCTTTACCAATGTCACCTTGGTTGACTTTGCACCTGCACCGATTAAGGCCTTCGCTGAGCGTTATCCTGATTTTCCAGCTGAGCATCTCATCTGCGCAGATTTCTTTAACTTATCGCCTGAGCAATACCAGTTTGATTGGGTGCTCGAGCAAACGTTTTTTTGTGCGATCAATCCTACGCGCCGTGATGAGTATGTCCGGCAAATGGCAGCCCTGCTCAAACCTAAAGGGAAGCTGGTTGGTTTACTGTTTGATAAAGACTTTGGGCGAAAAGAACCACCGTTTGGTGGTACGAAAGCTGAGTACCAACAGCATTTTGAGTCTCATTTTGATATAGAGATTATGGCGCCGAGCTATAACTCGCATCCTGCGCGACAGGGTAGTGAGTTATTAATCAAGATGCGCGTAAAAGCGTAATCTCACGCTTGATATTGATTCGAGCCTTTGTTTCTAAACGTTCGTAGTAATAGTCCGTTATATATAGTGTTGGGTGCGCTAACAAGCTGTTTAGGACTGACGCTCGACCAGCACGATATTTTATATCTGAGACATAGGCATACTCTTGGCGTACGGCTTGCGCGTATTTCTCATATTCAACCCAAGGCGCACCTAAAATGCTTAAGTCCATATCTAATAAATAAGCGGCATCGCTGCTTTTGTTAGAATCTGCCAATTCGTCGATTTGATGGCTAGCAGTCATCATGATCAGTTTGTAAATATGCTGGCGTTTCTCATCGTCTATATATTTACTTAACGCCTCTACTGCATATTTTGCGCTTTTTAACTCATTGTCTAAGCGGGTTGGGTCGTATATCACATCATGATAGTACAACGCTAAGGCAATAATATTTGGCTCATAAAGGTGCTGTTTTATCTTTTCAAACTGTGCAAATAACTGCTGGATATGCTGCAAGCTATGATAAGCGCGCTGTGGTTCGTTATAACGGCTCGCAATATCTTGCCACAGCATGCTTGATTCTGCTGGCGTCATATCACTATTTACAGCAGCCAAGTGTCGGGCAAAATCATTGCTAAGCGTAGAGTTTATTTGCAAAACATCGTCCATATTTAACCCAGTTTTCTATGGTTTGTTATCACTCACAATTCACTATTTATTTCTTATTAGCAGCTTCTTCAAAAGCCTTTTTAAAGACATCTCCTAACAAACTCACATCATCAACACGAGCATAATTTAAACGAGTGACAAAGGCGATATGACGATGCGGGCCTTCCTCTGCCAATGGTACTGCGACCGCATTTTGATTTTGTAGATGTAGTTGATCGAGCGCCATTTCTGGTACCAAGGTTGTACCCATATTAGCCAATGCCATTTGAATAAGCGTATTTAAGCTGGCATCCGAAAAGCTTGATTTCATCTGCGCACGGTCAAAATGGCAGACAGATAAAGTTTGATCGGTTAGGCAATGCCCTTCGCCGAGTAACATAAGATTAGCAGTCTCTAGCTCATCGGCATTAATGGTTTCAAGCTTGGCGTGTACATCGTCTTTTGGAAATACGGCAAAAAAGTCCTCGCTCCAAAACTCAAAGCTGTGCAAACCATCGACCGCATAAGGTAGCGCAATAATAGCCGTATCAATATGACCGTAGCGCACTTGTTCGAGCAAGCGCTCCGTTTGCTGCTCCACGATGGTCATACGAAACTCTGGGTAATGCTCTCGCAGCGCTGGTAGCACTTTTGGCAATAGATAAGGTGCAATCGTTGGAATAATACCCACTGTCATAGGGTAAGCAAGTGGCGATTGATGGCTTTGTGCACGCGTGGTCAAGTCGCTCACTTCAGAAAACACCCGCTGCGCCCGAGTGAGAATGTCCTCTCCAATAGGGGTGATGAGAACTTGTTTGTTATTGCGCTCAAAAATCTGGGTATCCAGTTGCTTTTCTAACTCTGCGATGCCCAAGCTGAGTGCAGACTGGGAGATATTACAGTCTTCAGCAGCACGTTTAAAATGGCGGTGCTTAGCAACGGCTAAGGCAAATTCAAGCTGTCGTAAGGTAATCATAAAACCTCTCTTTTAATGGGCTTTTAACACACTCTATTATACCTAGTTATCCTTTCTGGGATAGCCATTACCAATCATACACTGATGATTAAAATTAGATAGAATAGTTTAACAAGTTTAATAAAACAAAACATCACATTAAAAACTTTTAACTGGATTAACCATAGAATTCGCGTATAGTTTGTCAGGTAGCCCAGATAACAAAAGGGTTAATAGAAACAATCATACAAATAACCTTTAATCAATTTAACATCAATCAATCTAAAAAGGAGCCAATCATGGCGTCTATTATCAATCAAGAAATCCCAGAGTTTTCAGCAGAAGCGTTTGTAAATGGTGAGTTCAAAACCATCACATCAGAAGACGTAAAAGGCGGCTGGGCAATCTTCCTATTTTACCCAGCAGATTTCACTTTCGTTTGCCCAACCGAGCTTGAAGACATGGCCGCTCATTATGACGAGCTAAAAGGTCTGGGTGTAGAAGTCTATGCCGTATCAACTGACAAGCATTTCACTCATAAAGCATGGCATGACTCTTCAGAAGCAATCGGTAAAGTAAACTATCCAATGATTGGCGATCCTACTGGTAAAATCACTCGTGGCTTTAACGTCATGGTTGAAGATGCTGGTGTTGCTGAGCGCGGCACGTTCCTAGTAGATCCAGACGGCTTGATCCAAGTTGCTGAAATTCATGCTGGCGGTATCGGCCGTAGCGCAAAAGACATGTTGCGTAAAGTAAAAGCAGCACAATACGTTCGTGAAAACGACGGCGAAGTTTGCCCAGCAGCTTGGGAAGCCGGTCAAGAAACACTAAAACCAAGCCTTGACCTAGTTGGTAAAATCTAAGCAGCTGCCTAGACTAGTAAAAGCTATTAGGTTTGATTTTTAATAT
>NZ_JBQSXN010000036.1:0-30676 GCF_052378235.1 Psychrobacter sp. AOP3-A1-26 | reverse complement strand
TATGATAGAAGGCTGAGCGGGCACCATAACGGTTGCTCGCTCGTCTTAAAACTCTCTACTTTGTCAATATTAGGATAGTTATGTCTATTTCTTCGTCTGTTTCCTCTTCTCATTCAAATACAGGTTCAGCCACCGATAACAATAATAATGAGCCACTAATCGCTCAGCCAGCTAGTAGCGTAAATGTCGATGGTATTCAGTCTATCTCAGGTCAAACCACAGGCTTTACCTTTAATCACACCATGCTGCGAGTCAAAGACCCTGTTAAATCGTTGGCGTTTTATACGGGCGTTCTTGGGATGACGTTACTTGCGGTCAAAAAATTCCCTGACATGGGTTTTGATTTATACTTTTTAGCTAAATTAACCGAGAGCGAGCGTGAAAATCTACCATCGGGGGATGATTTAGAGGTTTTTGCCTTTCGTCAGCGCGGTATTCTAGAGCTTACCCATAATTATGGTACCGAAACCCAAGCAGATTTTAGCTATCATGATGGCAACCAAGAGCCACAAGGTTTTGGTCATATTTGCTTTAGTGTGCCTAATTTAGAAGATGCGGTCGCTTGGTTTGATAAAAATGCGGTCGAATTTAAAAAACGCCCAGAAGATGGTAGCATGAAAAATATTGCCTTTATCAAAGACGTCGATGGCTACTGGATTGAAATTGTACAAGCCGATTTGATGGGTTAAATTTCAACACATCCTAAATTTCAACACACCCTATAAGCAACGCTTGCTCATACAAGTTAAAAACCAGTTGATAACGAGAAAAATAATTAAAGGAGTGACACTTAAATGCCTACCTCTGAGGCAGAAACGATAGTAAATACCGAGACAGCTGCTGTATCGTCAACGGCTGATGCATTGAGCTATCAAAGCATTATCGATTCGGCAAATGAGATAGTGGTGGGCTTTGTAGAGCGTATACCCTATTTTGTCGCAGCAATCGTTGTCATTCTACTTTTCTGGTTTTTATCGATTGTCTTCAAAAAAATCGTATACAAGCTTTTGGGCAGCCGCAGTCGACATCAAAACTTAGTGAAAGTGTTTCAGCGAGTCGGCGGTGCACTGATTGTCTTTATTGGTTTTATGATCGCCATGGTCGTTGCCGTACCAGGGTTTACCCCTGCCAAGCTGATTGGGGCGCTCGGTATCGGTTCGGTCGCGATAGGTTTTGCCTTTAAAGATATCTTTCAAAACTTGTTATCTGGTATTTTGTTACTCCTGTCTGAGCCATTTCGTATCGGTGATCAGATTGTGTCAGGCGATTACGAAGGAACGGTTGAAGACATCAAAATCCGTGCCACGACCATTAAAACGTATGACGGTCGTCAAGTGGTTATTCCCAACTCAGACCTCTATACTTCAGTATTGACCGTTAATACGGCGTATAAGCAGCGCCGCCTACAAGTGGCGGTCGGTATTGGTTATGAAGACGATATCGAGGCGGCAAAAGCGGAGATTATACAGGCATTGGATAAAGCGGACAGTGTATCCAAAAAAGCTAAGCCGAGCGTGATTGCCACCGGCTTTGGTGACTCTACGATTGATTTAATGGTGCGCTGGTTTATTGAAGATGGCACGCAGGCCAATAAAGTCGCCTCGACGCATCAAGTGATTGTAGAAATTAAAATAGCATTGGATGCCGCAGGGGTGAATATGCCTTTCCCCGTACGTACCATAGATTTGAGTGATCCATCAGTCGATGCCATCGTCAATAAAGTTAATGAACAAAGTGGTATTAATGATCAAAAAAATGAAACTGAGTTTTATAACAATAACATGCCATAGTTGATTTACTTTAAAACCGATACGAGTGCTACTGGAATAAACAACTCGGATAAGTCTATTTAGCCAAAAAATCCAATAAAAAAGCCACTATATCTCATGATACGGTGGCTTTTTTACGGTATTGCTTTATTGCGCTATTTTATTGTATCAGCGCAGAGCTGTAGAGCTAATTAGTCTTTTTCCACTTTAAAGTCGGTATGACATGACTCACAGCTATCTCCAACGTTACCGAATTCAGGCATAACACCATCAATGCTGGTCGCTGTTTGAGCGACTGTATTTAATTCAGCAGTGACTTTTTGGAAGTTGTCGGCTTCAGCACTGAAACCATCAGCATCCGACCATACCGCTTCTTTGGCATTACCCATGGTTTCTGGGTTTTCAAAATGACCCCAAGGGCTTTTAGATTCTTCTGCTAAAAACGCTGCTTGCTCTTTAAATACTTCTGCATCAAAAGTATCAGGTTCTTTGGCCATGCCACCCATCACTTTCATTGCATCGCCAAAGTTTTTCATGATGTCTTGACGGGCCTTAACTTCAGGGTCGACTGGCTTACTACAGGCGGTTAGACCTAAGATTGCTGCCATCAACGTGATACCAAAGATAGACTTCAATGATTTTTGGTTAGAGATCTGGGCCATGTGTACTGCTCCTTTATACGTGGCTAATAAAAAGGTGGCGTAGCATAAATGCTCGTCACCTGATTAAATTGCTGCTGTTGGAATAAGTTTTTAAGGGATATTTTTAAACATCTGTTATTGTACAAAATATTAATATCTCAAAATTTGCTAATATGCTCTGTTAATCAAAAAACAATGGGTCGAAAAACTGTTTTTTGAAAACCTCTTTTTACAGACATATTACTTCTAATTAGACCCCAATATTCTTGAAGAAAATAGAGCAATAAGGTGCCTTTTTGTAAAATACTTGTAATTGATTCACTATCAGGACTTAAGATCATCGAATGATATTCAACAAAATAGTCATTACTGGTGTAAATCAGCGCGCCTTTATTATCTCAGATTAACACACCAAGTGCAACGCTAAATTATATTATAGAACACCTGATTGGGCGTTTTAAACCCTAATCGTTTTCTTGGTCTGTTGTTTAGTTTATTCTCAATGTCCTGTATCTCATTATCAGAGACTTGTCTAAAGTCACAACCCTTAGGCAAGAACTCTCTGATTAAGCCGTTGGTATTCTCGTTGGTTCCTCGCTGCCATGACGCATAAGCATCGGCAAAGAAGAAAGCGCTAAAGAGCTTTTGTTTCACCTTCTTATGCTGAGCAAACTCTTTACCATTGTCAGAGGTAATGGTCTTAACCTGTAACCTCACTGGCTTTAGGATACCTATCATTGCCTCTGATACTTGCTGTGCCGTTTTATGACCCACACGCTTCATTTTAAGCAGTCCTGTTTTACGTTCAACGAGCGTTACAATCGCTTGCTTGTGATGCTGACCGATAACGGTATCCGCTTCCCAGTCACCAATACGTGATCGTTCTTCCACAATACAAGGGCGCTCATGAATCGAGACTCTGTCGTTGATACGGCCTCGGGTCTCAGCGGTTAGTCGCTTACGGTAAGGTTTGGCTTTGCGTCTGAGACACTGCCATAACCTGCCGCCCTTAAGCTTGTCCCTCCAGATATAGCGATAAATGCTCATGTGACTAATACCACCATGAACTCCGGCTATTTGTTCAGGACTCCAGCTGTCTTTTAGCTTGTCTGTGACCCAATCCCATACATCAGCGATGATAGTGAAAGCATTGTTAGAGCGTCTGTCACAAGCCTTGTTATGAGCATGATTAGCTCGGTAACCTCGAAGGCTTTTATTGCGTCTGATCTCTCTTGATATGGTGCTAGGACTTCTTCCTAATGTGTCAGCTATAAATTTAATACTATGTTCTGCCCCTATAAGGGCATAAATCTGGTATCGTTCCCCTAGGCTTAGATGTGTATAGTTCATGGTTGCAATCTCACTTTGGTCGGTGGATAAAGACTTTGATGCTAGCGCATCTAGGTCTTTTTTTCACCTCGCATTTGATATTGCACTTCATGTGTTAATCTAAGTATCTTAAATAACAAAGGTCAGCATGGGTAGCTGACCTTTAAAATTACTGTGACAAGCAGTCATTATTGATAAGGCATTATGCCAATATCGACTATAAAGTCAACCAATCGCGTGGTTTTAGGTAAAAATCGGTCAATTCAAACTCAGGTGTGCCCTCAGTCGGTTCGAAGCGATAATGCCAGCTGGCAAGCGGTGGCATACTGACCAATATGGATTCGATACGGCCATTACTCTGTAGTCCAAATAGCGTGCCGCGGTCATAAACAAGATTGTATTCGACATAGCGGCCACGACGATATAACTGAAATTCACGTTGAGCTTCGGTGTAAGGTGCGTCTTTACGCTGTTCAAAAATCGGTATGATACCGTCAAGGTAACCGTTACCTACCGCTTTCATAAAATTAAAGCAGGTTTCGAAATCCCAGCCGCGACTTTCTGTATTGACATCATCATAAAATAAACCACCGATACCGCGCTGCTCATCGCGATGACGTAGATGGAAGTATTCGTCGCACCATTGCTTAAAGTCAGGATAGACGCTGTCGCCAAAAGGCGCACAAAGATCATGACAAACTTGATGCCAATGCACACAGTCAGCGAGTACTGGATAGAATGGAGTCAAATCAAAGCCGCCACCAAACCACCAAATAGGGTCTTCATCCTCTGCTTCGGCCACGAATAAACGCACATTAGCGTGGCTAGTCGGGACATTAGGGTTTTTGGGGTGGATAACCAATGAGACACCCATGGCCTGCGCTTTGCGACCAGCGATATTTGGATGGCGGGCGGTTGCTGAAGCAGGCAGGTTTTTTACGTGAATATGACTAAACATCACGCCCGCTTTTTCAATTACTTGACCATCTGCCAACACGCATGAGCGACCACCGCCGCCTTCAGGACGTTCCCAATCATCAGGAACAAAGACTGCGGGCGTTTGGTTATCAGTGCTGCCGTCACGCTCTTGAGCCTCTAACGCTTGGCAAATGCGCGCCTGCAAATCAACTAAAAATTCACGCACGCGCAGAATGTCGTTATTGGTTGCTATGGTTGAGTCTGTCGCTGACAGGTCTTGTTTATTATTACTATTTGAAATACTCATAAAATATCTATTTATTGATGTTTATTTATTGATGTCTATTTATTAAGGTGTATGGCGGTATTGAAATCTTTATCTAGCAGGTGCCCCATACGGTCGCGCTTGGTTGCTAAATATGCTTCATTCATATCGTTAACCCCAACTACTAATGGTACTCGCTCAACGACATTAATGCCATGCTCTGTTAAGTAAGCGACTTTATCGGGGTTATTGGTAATAAGGCGTACGGCATCTATGCCGACATGGGCGAGCATCGGGCCGCACATATCGTAAACGCGCGCATCCGCTGGTAAGCCTAACATGAGATTGGCATCTAGGGTATCATGGCCCTGATCTTGGAGGGCATAGGCGCGAATCTTATTGGTGAGACCGATGCCGCGACCTTCTTGGCGCAGATACAA
This sequence comes from Psychrobacter sp. AOP3-A1-26, assembly GCF_052378235.1. NCBI lineage: Bacteria > Pseudomonadati > Pseudomonadota > Gammaproteobacteria > Moraxellales > Moraxellaceae > Psychrobacter > Psychrobacter sp. AOP3-A1-26. The sequence continues at coordinate 25,314 of NZ_JBQSXN010000036.1, read as the reverse complement.
AATAGCCCCGCAACCGGTCTCTTGTATTGCCTGCATTGCTGTATTTAACTGCGGTCCACAGTCACACTTTAATGAGCTAAAAGCATCACCCGTTAAGCATTCGGAATGAATACGAATTAATGGAATGGGTCGCTCTGCTGGCGTATCATTACCTTGGTTTGTTACCGTGTTAAATGCGTTTGGTAAACTGCTGGCGCCCGTATTTTGATCGATCACAGACAGACCTACGGTCAGCATCACGTGCTCTTGACCGTCTTCATTTTCAAAGATATGAATATCAAACTCGCCATGACGAGTCGGTAGTTTGGCGCTAGTGATAAGTTGATATGACATTAATATCCTGCATAAGCCGATAGTCGTGGCGGTAGAGCGCGCGCTGATGGTATTTATTATAAATAACACACAAAGTTCACAAACGACGCACGATGATTAAAGCGATAATTCAAAAAAAATGCTATTATGCCATACTATTTTGACGGATACAGTGACAAGTCTTTGCCCTTACATTACTATGTCGTCACTAACATCCGGTATCGATGCAAAATAATAAGGCATAATATCGTCCCTTGGTATGAAAGCGTCAGAGCAATGTTCCATGGCGCCATTATGACAGCGTATTTGCGGTTAGGTGCAGCACAGCTATTTTTATAAAAGTTGCATGGATAGCTTATGGTTTTATGAACAATTATATGGTTAATTACATCGATAACGATGTGGATATTATTGGCGTTGCCTTAGTGAGTATTACGCACTAAGACAACGTCTTGTCAGCAGATTGGTAGGTATCTACGGTTTATGCAGCAGTCAATTCATTCCCCACAGTCTCAGTCCGTATCTGCGCCAGCTGCCGATACTCCTGCCCAACTGTCGAACTTACAGCAAGCCTATGCTGTGATTCCACGCGAGCGTCCCCATACGCCTTTGCTTGACAGTATTGCTACGCCAGCCGATCTTGATATATTTACAACCGCTGAGCTTATTACATTGGCTGATGAGCTGCGGCTTTTTTTGTTGTATTCCGCAGGTCAAAGCGGTGGGCATTTCGGCGCCAATTTAGGGGTGGTTGAACTAACCATTGTGTTACATCATCTTTTAGATACCCCCCAAGATCAGATTGTCTGGGACGTGGGTCACCAAGCATATGCGCATAAAGTATTGACAGGTCGCCGCGATAAGCTTAGCACCATTCGCTCAAAAGATGGTTTGACTGCTTTTCCTGAGCGTGCAGAGTCCGACTACGATACCTTTGGCGTTGGCCATTCATCCACTTCAATCTCAGCTGGCTTGGGCATGAGTTTAGCGCTGCGTTATCAAGGTCGTACGCAAACGGTCGCGTGTATTATTGGCGATGGCGCGATGACAGGTGGTATGGCTTTTGAGGCGATGAATGATGCGGTGCAGCAAGATGCGGATTTATTGGTCATTTTAAATGACAATGATATGTCCATATCCTGTTCTATCGGTGGCTTTTCACGGCATTTAGCGATGCTTTGGGAGTCCGGTTATCAAGTTGATATCTCTGATGTAGGTGAGCCTATCTTACGCCATCGCCCTGATATGAAGAGCTTTGATCGCCGTAAACGTCATAAAGAGATGCGCGATGTCCCGCAGCTAGAAGACAACTTATTTAAAGCGATTGGTTTTACTTATTTTGGTCCATTTGATGGGCACAATATCCCTGAGCTGCTGCGAGTATTATCGATTGCAAAGCAAGTAAAAGGCCCTGTTTTAGTCCATATTTATACCACCAAAGGTAAAGGTTTTGCCCCAGCTGAATTAGACCCAGTCGGCTATCACGCTATCGGCAGGTTGCCAGCTGAAGGTAACGAAAGTAGCGCGACAGAAACGTCACAAGACAGCCAAGTTATAAACAAACCTGCTTTAAAATACTCCGAAGTGTTTGGGCAGTTCCTATGTGACAAAGCTGCTGAAGATGACAAATTGCTTGGTATAACACCTGCTATGGAAGAAGGCTCGGGGATGATTGAGTTTGCTCGTCAATTCTCAGAACGCTTTTTTGACGTGGCGATTGCTGAGCAACATGCCGTCACGCTAGCTGCTGGTATGGCAACTCAAGGTGTTAAGCCGATTGTGGCGATTTATTCGACGTTTTTACAACGTGGTTACGATCAGCTGATTCATGATGTGGCGTTGCAAAATCTCGATGTCATGTTTGCCATCGATCGTGCCGGTTTGGTGGGTGAAGATGGCGCAACGCATGCGGGCGTATTTGATTTTGCCTTTTTACGCTGCGTGCCAAATATGCTGATTGCCGCGCCAAAAGATGAGAACGAATGCTACCACTTGCTCAATACGTGCTATGAATATGATGGCTGCACAGCAGTACGTTATCCACGTGGCGTCGGTACTGGCGCAATTATCGAACAACCAGCACAAGTTTATAATATCGGTGAAGCTGTTATAGAGTCAGTATTAGGTAGCGATGATGCGCCTAAAAAACTGGCGCTATTGGCATTTGGTACTATGGTTGCTACCGCCCAACAAGCCGCAGAAAATATTATTGAGGCGTATGCTGAAGACGAGTGCCAGATACATGTGGTCAATATGCGCTGGGTAAAGCCTTTAGACACTGAATTATTAGAAGCGTTATTGGCAAAAGGCATTACTCATATTGCAACCTTGGAAGGACATATGATTATGGGCGGCGCGGGTAGTGCGGTAAATGAGTATTTGCTCAATGAGTCGCCTGCCTTTAAACATAGCCGTCCCGCCATTCGCAATATTGGAATTCCCGATCGCTTTGCTGCGCACGGTTCGCAAGCGGAACAAATGGCTGACTGCGGGTTAGACGTTCAGGGTGTGGTGATACAGCTTAAGCAACTGTTGTCATAAGTCATATTTGATTTGAATCGTGTGTTGCTTGCAATAGATAAAAGCTCGATCGATAGAGCGAACGCCTGCTAGCCGTAGGTGCTGACTTTTTTACAACTTGCGCAGTTTGTGATGGCTACCTAAATATTGGGTGGGCTTGGCGAAGGTCGTGGCTTTTTCGTTTTTATCGAATAATTTTAGTATAATGCGGTTGTCGTTTTTAAAAGGCAGGTTTTTTAAAGCGCATAGTTATGGGTGTGATGCGGCCAGTCTAGTTGGCTTGTTGTGGGCACAAATTTGGTCTTATTTTTGACATTCATTCATCAAGTAAATGTTATATTCATTCATCAAGCAAATAGGTTATTTATGGAACCCATGGTCGTCATCGCAGCGCGTACTGCTGAAAAAGTTGGTAAAGAAATTTTATATGCGCATCATAACCGCCACAAAATCGAGTTGGATATTGAGTCCAAAGGACTTGATGGACTGGTCACACGTATCGATCGCTTCAGCGAAGAGCTAACGATTGAGACGCTAAAAGCCAGCTATCCAAATCATTCGTTTTTGGGTGAAGAGTTCGGTATGCAAGAAGGCATCGGCGAAGATGCTGACTGGTGCTGGATTATTGATCCGCTAGATGGCACCAAAAACTTCGTTCATGGCGTACCACAGTTTTGTGTGTCTATCGCCGTACAGCATAAAGGCGTCACCCAACACGGGGTCATCTATGATCCTGTTCGTGATGAGATGTTCTCTGCCAGCCGTGGTAAAGGCGCTCGTCTCAACCAGCGCCGTATCAATGTCAGCGAACGCAAAACCATTGATGGTGGTTTATTTACCACAGGTCATCCTCTAGAACGTAAGCGTAATGGTGAAGTGATTTCTTATGCCAAAGAGCATTTTGAAAGCTTGCAGAAAATCTCAGAGGAAGGTGGACAAATTCGCCGTTTAGGCTCAGCAGCACTTGATTTATGCTATGTGGCGGCGGGTCGTTTTGATGGTTATTTTGAGATGTCTATCAAGCCTTGGGATATCGCCGCCGGTGAGCTTATCGTGACCGAAGCACGCGGTGTGGTCGTTGATCATACTGGCGCGCACAACTCGATGACCTCAGGCTCTATCTTTGCCTGTAACGTCAAATTACTGAAACCGTTGATGCAGGTGGTCGTACCAACGTGGGGCGACGCTGTATAAATTTTAATATTTATTTGCAGTATTAAGTGTTAAATATTAAAAAGAAAAGGCTGGTGCCATTATGGCGCCAGCTTTTTTGTTTGTTTAGTACTTTTGTCTTTGACGGTGATACCTTCAAATTCGAGCTCTTTACTGGTCGTTTCTAATAAGGTTAACTCTTCTTCTATTAGCGTCAGCATATCTTGTATATGCGGTAATGCTTTGCTACAAGCGGTAATACAAAACTCAATCTTGTCCAAATACGTGGCTAAGGTTATATTTATTGCTTGTCCATTGAACACGATAGAAGCAGGATATAAAGATTGCAAGCGCGCGCCATTCCAATATAGTGGCTTCTCAGACCCAGGAACGTTAGAAATGATAAGGTTAAACGCTTGTTTCTTAGGGAATAAGCCAGTGGCTAGATTGATACCTTCCCAAGCATAAGCGATCACACTATAGTTGATGACTTGTGCTTGATTCATGCGGCGGAAGCGGCGCTTGCCATTATTCATACTACGGTGAATCAACTCAATCCGGCGCAATGGATTGTCTAAATGCGTGCCTAAATTGGCCAATACAAATGACAGCTGATTGCCCGATATACTATTATCAGTACGTAGCGACATCGGCACAAAAGCAATTAATGGCTTGCTAGGCAATGCGTCCCTCGATATTAAATAACGACGAATGGCACCAGCACAAACCGCTAGCACGACGTCGTTTCTGCTGATTTTTAGCCTTTCGGCGATGTCGTTAAAACGCTGTATGTCATAAGACTGTGCCGCTATCCGCCGTGATGCTGAGATACGTTTATTTAAAATACTCATTGGTGCATCAAAAGTACCCACATAACCATCATCACCATAGTTTTTTAGGTTGTCTAGCAGTTCGGTAAATACAGGTTTGATAGTAGATAGTTGTTCTTTAAGAATATTTCTAATGGATTTTTCGGTAGGCAGTATGGCATTGACTTGGTTACGATGACGCGCCATTAATGACCAAATTGGTAGGGTTACGGGCTCGGTAGGTGATTGTGATAGAGACTTTTTAACCAAGCGCATGGCAGCGATGCCATCAACCAACGAATGGTGAATTTTGAAATATAAGGCAAAACGTTCAGGAGCGCCTTCACTTTCAGGCTGAATACCCTCAATCACATGGCATTCCCATAGCGGCATGGCGCGGTCTAAAAGGCGACCGTGTTCTCTTGACACGTACATCAGCAGCTCGCGTACCCGTGCAGGCTGTGGTAACGCCACGTGATGCAGGTGATGCTCAACGTCAAAGTGTTTATCTTTTTGCCAAAAAATTAAGTGTTCAAGTACTTGGTTAAAAGGAAAAGTGGGTGGTACATCAGAGTCTTGCATCTGTTTTACCAGTTGACAGACAAAACCACTGTCCGCATTTTCCGGTAATTCAAATAAAAACAAGCCGCCGACGTGCATGGGTTGTTTACGCGACTCAAGAAGTAAAAATAACTGGTCGACTGCGGTGAGAAGTCGCATAATAAATCCTTTTATGACAATAATTTAAATGAGTGTTGCTGCATTTATTATTATTTTATAGCTGATTTTTTATTAAAAACTATTAAGGTAATAATTGTTATTCAATTAAAAAACTATTGGAAAAAGTATCCTGTCTGTGGCGAGCTGGCAATGGCCATCTTGCGCATCGGCATACGGCCCGCTAAGAAAGCCTGACGTCCTGCCCAAACAGCATGTTTCATGGCCTGCGCCATCATCACTGGGTTTTGCGCACTGGCAATCGCTGAGTTCATCAGCACACCATCACAGCCCAGCTCCATGGCAATGGCAGCATCAGAAGCGGTACCGACGCCTGCATCGACCAATACTGGTACTTTGGCATTTTCGATAATAAGGCTTAGCGTATGACGATTGAGCAGACCAAGGCCTGAACCAATCAAGCTACCAAGCGGCATAATGGCCACGCAGCCCATGCTTTCTAATTCTTGCGCCACGATAGGGTCATCTGAGGTATATACCATGACTTCAAAGCCATCATCAATCAGCACTTTGGCTGCTTTTAGGGTCTCAGTGATATTAGGGTAAAGCGTTTTTTCATCACCCAATACTTCAAGCTTCACCAAATTATGCCCGCCCAATAGCTCGCGAGCAAGTTTACAAGTACGAATGGCGGTTTCCGCATCAAAACAACCCGCGGTATTCGGCAGTATGGTGTATTTATCAGGCGAAATCACATCCAGTAGATTGGGCTCATTGCTATTTTGTCCAATATTGGTACGACGAATGGCGACGGTGACAATCTCTGCTGCCGATGCTCCAATAGCATCGCCAGTTTCAGTCATATCTTTATACTTGCCTGTGCCTACCAACAGCCTAGAAGAAAATGTACGGCTTCCTACCGTAAAAGTATCTTGTAAAAGGGGCGTTGGGTTAGTAGTAATGCTAGCGTTCTCTGACATAACTGAAAATCCTAATAGCGAGTAAAACAAAATGTTATTATAGCAAAACCATACACGCTTACTTGCAATCTTTTTTGGTTTAGCAAGCTAAGTACAATGGGCTTACTAAGCAATAGTACTATTGCTTAGTACTATTTTTAGCACCGTTTTCTCTTTGAGTCCACCTTCATCTATCAGGTCGTCTTTATGATGCAACTGCCATACAGTTTTGCGAAACGCCATCAAATCTTAGCCATACTGGCTATCGATCCTGAGCTGCCGACGACTTTGGTGCTGACCAAAGCCACGCCACTATCGGCAATCAATGAAGCGGTGCGGTTTTTACAGCAGCAGGGCGTACGCGGCGTACCCACATACGAAAGCGTCAGCTCCGATGATTTTGAAAAACGCATGAATGCCGCTTATGCGGGGAACACAGGCGAATCACAACATATCGCCGCTGGGCTTGAAGACCATCCTGACCTTGATAGTTTGGCGGACAGCGTCCCTGAAACTGAAGATCTGATGGATCAACAAGACGATGCGCCCATTATTCGTCTGATTAATGCGCTGTTGTCCGAGGCCATTCGTCTTAATGCCTCAGATATTCATATCGAGACCTTTGAAAAACGCTTGGTGGTAAGGTTTCGTGTCGATGGTGAGTTAAAAGAAATCATCACCCCCAAACGCCAGTTAGCGCCATTACTGGTATCGCGTATTAAAGTCATGGCCAAACTCGATATCGCTGAAAAGCGCGTACCGCAAGATGGGCGCATCAGTTTACGCTTGGCAGGGCGCGAAGTCGATGTACGGGTATCGACATTGCCATCGAGTTTTGGTGAACGAGTCGTGATGCGGTTATTAGACAAACAAGCAGGGCGGTTGAATATGACTTATTTGGGCTTGTCTGATAATGATTATAGCGAGCTGAAGCGCTTAATCCATCGCCCGCATGGCATTATTCTAGTGACAGGGCCAACGGGTTCTGGTAAAACCACCACGCTGTATTCAGCATTGACTGATCTAAATGATCAAACTCGCAATATCTTGACTGCTGAAGATCCGATTGAGTTTCAGCTCGATGGTATTGGTCAAACACAGGTTAATAATAAAGTAGATATGACCTTTGCCAAGAGTCTGCGCGCGATGTTACGTCAAGATCCAGATGTGGTGATGGTGGGTGAAATTCGCGATTTAGAAACGGCAGAAATTGCGGTACAGGCGTCTTTAACAGGGCATTTGGTATTGTCTACTTTGCATACCAACACCGCCATTGGTGCGGTCACGCGTTTGCAAGATATGGGCGTTGAGCCATTTTTATTGTCATCGTCACTGATTGGCGTGGTGGCGCAGCGCTTGGTGCGTACTTTATGCACACATTGCCATGGCTGGCAGGCAGCGGATAGCGAGCAAGCCAAATTGTTTATAGAGATTGGTATTGAGCCAGCTTCAAAAGGTAGTGCCGAAAGCCTAGTAAATAAACCAATCAACCTGCCCAAGCCAGTCGGCTGTGATAAATGCAATCAGTCTGGCTTTAAAGGACGGACGGCAATATACGAAGTCGTGCCTATTGATGATGCTTTGCGGCGTATGATACATAGTAATACGGCTGAATATGAGCTAGAAGACTACGCACGCCAGCAGACGCCATCGATTCGTGCTGATGGGCTGCGTAAAGTGATTGAGGGGCGGACAACGCTAGAAGAAGTACTGCGTGTAACCAAAGAAAGCGCCCTAACTGATGACGCTATCATAGGCTAGTTTTTTAACGCACTTATTTTGCAGCGGTGCACTCAACTTCAACGCTGGCGCCTGCAGCCAGTTCTGCAACACCAAAGGCAGAGCGTACTGGGTAAGGTTTGGCCAACTCTGCTTTATAGACTTTATTAAAATCATCAAAGTCGTCCATATCAGTTAGCATGGCCATACATTTAACGATATCTGTCTTTTGGTAGCCGTGCTTTAATAGGGTTTCATTAATATTGTCGAGTGCTTGTTTAGTTTCAGCTTTGACACCGCCTTTGACCAATTTGCCATCTTTAAAGCCAATTTGACCAGACATGTATAACGTATCGCCGACACGCACCGCTTCTGAAAAAGGATAGTTACCGCCGTCGCCTAAAAATACCGGGCTAGACTTGGTTATAGTAGCGGTATTGGCCGCTGGCGCAGCATTAGCAGTCATAGCGAGTCCTAATGAGCAGGCGCCTATTAGTAATGCTTTAGATAGATTACTGCTGAGTTTATGGGCAAGTTTTTTATGGGTAATTTTGGACATCGCTGTCTCCTTATTATAAGTTTATGTTGCACGGTTTTTTACTTATTCTAAATTATTTATTTGCATCTGTTTCATCATCATCAGCAGATAATTGGTCGTTTTTCTGGATTTCAGTATCAGTATCAGTTTCAGGGTTAGACTCTGTCGACTTGCTGCTGGCATTGCCTTGACGGCGCGCTTCTAATTCAGATTTGGGTATCCACGCCCACGTCATCTCAACCACGATAGGGTCACGGTCGCTGTCAGACTCACGATCATGAATCACACAAGGGATGACCATTTCGCCTTTTGGGGTGTTTAAAATATCTAGGCGTTGCTCGTCAGTTAACGACGATACGGCGGCAATCTGACCTTTTTTAATCGGACGATAAAAATTCACTGAGTACGATTTAATCAAGAGCACACGGTCAGAAGGTAGGTTTAAGCCCAAAATAAAGCCTGTCGCCGTTTCTGCGAGCAAAGTAATGGCAACGGCATGGACAGAACCAATATGGTTTTGTACCGCTTTGGTATTATTTAAACTCACCACCACTTGGTTTGGTTCGACTGTTTCATAGTAGACGCCCGTTGTGCCTACATAAGGCACCACTTTACCAAATGCTTTGGATAAAATGCTCGAGCGCGCACCAGCGGGTAAATATTTGGTAACGGATAACAGCTTGGTAAACTGATTACTGATAGGCTTAAGGGTCGTGTGTGGCTGTTCAACGGACGAGATTGTGTTGTCAGATACTTTGGCTGGTAATTTATTGGCCAGCTTAGTAGGTAGTTTTTTTAATAATCCTGACATACGAAATTCCTCAATGAGATTGGTTTTACAATGCTAGTGACACGATCGTCAAAAATCTTATATGGTACATAATAGCCTAACGAGCTTTATCCTAGCAGCTATTTTAACTATGGTACATTAACTGATGGGTCCCTACTATTATTACCATGAACTGTAGCGCTTATAAAATAATAGTAACGTAACGACACCTTAAACGATACCTTGGACGATAGAAATAGCATTGCTATAGTCAGTCCTAAATAAAATAAGGATAAAGTTTATCACGCGCTACTGGGACAAGTTTTTCTTGCTTGCTGTGCCTGTGCAGACAGAGGCTGCGCAAAATTTATCCCAGTAGCACTGTATTTTTTATAGTGGATCGGCTATATATGCCAAATGGTCGCCCCATAATAGCGCGGCTTATATACTTTTTACGCGACTTTTTAATGCTGGATAATGCAATGTCTAATATGCCTGATTTTTCTGTTCACAAGCCAACCAATATGATTTATAAGGGTGTTGCTGGTACAGGTAAAACCTATCGATTGCTACAAATCGCGAAACACTATACCGATTATTTGCCTAAAGTGAATAATGAAGATTTACTCGTACAGCTATTACAAGATTTTAGCTGGCGTGAAGTCCTATGTCTGATATTTTTAGATATGCATAATAAGAAAAAAGATTTGTTAAAAGTACCAGAAATCGTTAGCCATGAGTTTTTTTCTGCTAAAGCCGCACAAAATGCCCGTGATAAAAACTTAAATAGCACGGCTTGGCTAGAGTTGCGCAGGCATAGCCCTACTAATTCAAAAACAGTGACCTATAAAAACCGATCCAGCCAAGCCTATTTTGATAAAGACCACAGCGGTGCATGGTATTTGCTTCCAGAAAGTATGGACTTCTTAACCGAGTTGTCGCAGCAACTTGCCGAGTTTCAGCAAGCGCAGCGTGACAATAATATTAATCAAGAGCATCATTTTAGTCAGCAGCGTTTTAGTATGGTTAGCTTTCATCAAGCGTATGGCTACGAAGAGTTTGTGGAAGGTCTTCGTCCTGTGATGGCAGCTTCGAGCACACCACAGCATAGCCAACCTCAAATGAGCTACGCGATTGTAGATGGTGCATTTTTAAAACTGTGTCAGCGCGCCGCCAGCGACCCTGAACAGCGTTATGCGCTGCTAATTGATGAGATTAACCGCGCCAACGTCTCACGAGTATTCGGTGAGCTGCTCAGTTTGATTGAGCCAGATAAGCGGGATGGCATGGCAAACGCGATGACGGTTAATTTGGCCTATTCTGGACGGGCGTTTAGCGTCCCTGCCAACGTCGATATTTATGCCACCATGAATACCCAAGACCACTCGTTAGCGCCACTCGATATGGCATTACGTCGACGCTTTCGCTTTGTCGATTGCCCGCCGCAGCCTGAATTACTACCGGTTATTAGTATAAATGCAGGTTTAGAGCCAGCTAACGAAGCTGAATCCATTGATTTGGCCAAAGTATTGATGGGTTTAAACAATCGTATTACTCAAACACTAGGAGCGGAGGCGCAATTGGGTCACGCGTTTTTATGGTCCGTATACAGTCTTGCTGAATTACAAACGGTATTGATTGAGCAGATTATCCCGCAATTGGCCCAAGCGGCAGGCGGGCAAGTTTCTGTTTTGCAGTATATTTTGAAAGACGAGCAGCAGCCAATGCAGGCACAGTTTATTCAGGATAGCCAAATGCTCATAAACCATGATTCGAGCAATAAGAGGGACAGTCAAAATAATATAACCGCCCAAAACCCGCTGTTTGTGGGGCATGGCTCATTGCTTGGTCAGCCCATGGCTGCAGAAAGCTATAATATTAATACCGACCTTATTGCCAAGACAGGCGCGTTTATCAAAGCCATTGTCTACCAGCGTTTATACCCATAAGGCGGTCAAGCAGTGATGAATAGCGGTCAAAACCTCCAAGGTAATACTGCCAGCAATGGTATGAATAACGCTTATATTGAGGCGGCTGATGCGAGCGTGATCACTGTCTTTGAGCACCAACGCTTGACGGTTCATGATTTTTTGCAACCGTCAGACTTTCACTGGTTAATGGCGCAAGAGTTTTCGGTTTTTAGTATCAAACGTCAGCAGGGGCAATGGCAGTTAAAGGTCGGGCATTATATTGGCATTATTTTATTACCAAGTGGCCTGTCGCTTGAGATACTGCCCAAACTTAATAAATCAGTTGAAAGTAACGATATCGCCCAAACTCGCCACTGGGTGCAACATATGCTGTCCGACTTGACCGGTAGCAGCCAGCGCACCCATCGCAAGCTGCCTAGCAGCAAAAACTTTGGTCAATTTAGCAACCAAATCGCCGCGTTACCGTTAGAAGTATGGCCCTTATCAGATTGGTTGATTGCGCAGTTTTTGCAACGACTTACTCGTTATCAACCGATCAAGCACTATCAATCGCAAGTCCACAACCAAGCATCGCTACAAGGCCGACTGCTCATCAAAGAACAGCTGCGCCAAAATAGCATGCAGCCGCATAAGTTTGTCTGTGAAAGCAGTATATTGAGCCAAGATATGCTGGGTAATCGCTTGATTAAGAGCGCATTGGTTTTGTTGACGCCTTTATTTTTTCAGTCCACGCTATCTCAATCAACTTCTTCTAAGTCTTGGCAGTTATGGCAACCCGTTTCTACGCTTACGCCTTATGACATGCAGCGGCTAGAATCTGTATATGCCCAAGCAAAGCGCGAGCTGGCGATGCAGCCACTTAGGGCGCAGCAATTACAAGCCGCCCAACAATTAGTAGATTTAGCATATTGGTTATTGCAACAGTCAGCGACTGCAACGGGCAATGGCATGGATACGCAACGCTCATTTAACCGTCAGCATACTACGCGGCGCTTATGTTTATTGATTGATATGAATCAAGCTTTTGAACAATGGGCAAGTCAACGACTCGCCTCGGTGTTTCAGCAACTAGATGCTAGTTATCGATCGCTCTATCAAACGCAACATGTGTGGCTAAGCGATGCAGCAGGGCAGGCCTGCTTGTCCATCCGTCCTGATTTACTGATCTATCAAGCGGCCGCTACTGACGATCATAGTTATCAAAATCAGGATAATACAGTAGCAGAAAACATCAGAGAATCAGGGGAAAGACAATTAGATGTTGAAAAGTCGGGGCGTTATAGCCACGTGATCGATATTAAATGGAAACACTTATCTCATGCATCTGATGTTAGTGTTAGTGATGCTTATCAATTAATCAGCTATGCGCAGGCTTATCAAGCGGATCAGGTTTGGCTGGTTTATCCCGTACGCGGTGACGAAAGACAGCCAGTCGCGTTGAAACAACAAATCTATCAGGATAAAAACGCCAATAGCTATGCTAATAGCCATGATGATAAAGTCGCGTCTCCTGTACAGCTATGGCTGATACCGTTTGATGTTCTAACGGGTAGTATAAATGGTGGCTTGCTTCCCGAAGCGAATGTAGTATAATGGCGCTATCGATATTTGGGGATCATCGCTGGCAAGACTTTTTGTCGAAGTTGTTTCCATGTGAAAGCAGTATTTTTAAAATAATTTAGCAGTTTTTGAAATTAATTAAAAATAGGTGTTGACACAATCGGCTTTACCCCTTAATATGTGCACCTCGATAGCGAGGAACATTAACAAGTTAGCGGTATTACCAATAACGAGTTAATCAACAAAGCTATCGTGATAATAGAAATTTCGGAGTGTGGCGCAGTTTGGTAGCGCATCTGGTTTGGGACCAGAGGGTCGTAGGTTCGAATCCTATCACTCCGACCATCTATTTTATAAGAGCCTTACAGGCTTTTTTTTATGTATAATGGTTTAGTTTCTGATATTATAAGCAGACGATATTATAAGCAGACGATATTATAAGTTATCCCAGTTATGTAAAAGTCCTCTAAGAGCGCCTGTAGCTCAGTTGGATAGAGCATCTCCCTTCTAAGGAGGTGGCCGCAGGTTCGAATCCTGCCAGGCGCACCATTTAGCCTGCAAATCTTGCCTATTCTTGGCAATAGTTATGGCGGTTGTAGCTCAGTTGGTAGAGCCCCGGGTTGTGATCTCGGTTGTCGTGGGTTCGAGTCCCATCAGTCGCCCCATATTTTATTCTGCATTACCTGTTATTATTTATATAACATCTCCTCTGTGTTAAAAAACCTTTTATAGTAATTATATTTGCCATTGTTGGCATTTTTTTGTGCCTGTCTGTTTAATATTATTCTTCCCAGCTAGGGGCTGTATAGAATTCAGCTAAGGAACTGACAGAGACTATTTTTTAGGCAATTCGACGCCAAAAATAGTAAGTTTAGTCATTCTAAGCGCGATAGTTTTGGCTATGAAGTGGCAAAAAATAGTCCTGTTCCTTCGGACTGATGCTAAAATCGCCCCAGACGTTGTTGTAAATCTAGCTAAGGTCTCGACATTACCTTCGATTTACGCCTAGTCTGGAATTATTTTAGCGATCAGCAGTCCTAATAGATGAATTCTATACAGCCCCTATCCATAAGCAATGTCTCTTTTTTATAAGCAGCACTTATTTATAAAGAGCACCTATTCATAAGCAGCACCTGTTTATAAGTCTTCAGCACGCCCTAACAGCTTGCGCAACACTTATCCCAGTAGCAGGGTGTTTATTTTATAGTGGCTCGACTATAGTCAGTGAAAAGTAAAATCGATTTTTAAAGTATTTTAACTATATATTGAAAATGTGCCCGACTTAATTTGGACTGACTCTATTTATTTTTGTTAGAATTGATGGTTATTGGATATCGGTTATTAAGGAAGTGGTTGATGGACGCACTGAGCGTGTTGCTACAAAACGTGCATTTATTTGAAACCAAGTACTATCGTTTAAATGGGGTCGGCAATTGGTCTTATACTCTCACCAGACAAGATACGATTTTATTTTATTTGGTGATGTCCGGTAGTTTTTGTATCGATGTGGGCAATGGGTTACGCGAAACCCATGCTGGCGATATTATTATGATCCCTAGTGCGCATCAGCACACCAGCTATGCGCTGAACTATCATGGTGATGATGCCCAACCATTGGATGAGCTACTGCTGAATTGTCAAGAAAATACGCTTGATCTTCACGGTGATGGTGACTCTAATTCGTCTTTGATTCTTATAGAATGCAAGTACGATAAAGAGATGATCCGTCCTTTGTTGTCTGTGTTGCCGCCAATATTGCCTGAAATCAATGATGAGTCTGATGGCAGGTTTGAGGTTATTGATGTCGAGATTAAGCTACTGACACTCGAAACTGAGCGTGAGCGCATGGGAAAAACGGCGGTCATCAACCATTGGGCAAGTATTATGATGATTGAATGTTTGCGTGTCTATATTGAAAGCTTACCCGACGTGACCGAAAACTGGCTAAAGGCGATGAAAGATCCGTTCTTGACCAAAGCGCTGGCCGCGATGCATGCAGCACCGGACCAAAACTGGACGATTCATAAGCTCGCTGAAGTGGCAGGTATGTCGCGGTCGAGCTTTGCGCAGCGCTTCAAAGATACGGTTGGTATGCCGCCATTGGCCTATCTTATTGATTATCGCTTGCGTCTGGCCGCTCGTTATCTGCGCTTGCAGCAAAACAGTATCAGTCGTATCAGTGAGCTGGTCGGTTATGCCTCAGACTCAACCTTTAGCCAAGCATTTAAACGGGTGTACGGTATATCGCCAAAAGCGTACCGCCAGCAGTATCAAAAAGACAGCATCGCTTAGTTTGTAGTCAGCGAACTTGTTTTTAAAATAATGAGTTTTATTAGGGGCTGTATAGAATTCAGCTAAGGAACTGACAGAGACTATTTTTTAGGCAATTCGACGCCAAAAATAGTAAGTTTAGTTATTCTAAGCGCGATAGTTTTGGCTATGAAGTGGCAAAAAATAGTCCTGTTCCTTCGGACTGATGCTAAAATCGCCCCAGACGTTGTTGTAAATCTAGCTAAGGTCTCGACATTACCTTCGATTTACGCCTAGTCTGGAATTATTTTAGCGATCAGCAGTCCTAATAGATGAATTCTATACAGCCCCTATAGAAATATGAAGCCTGAATACAGATAGTCTGTCTATTTTCGAGGCCTCATATTTTGACGATGTGCAGCTGACAATGTGCTTGTGTTCAGGTACTATGGAATGATGAGTTATCTAAGCGTGAGCGTTTGTTTTGAACGCCCAATATCTGCCGATATGGCAGTTATATCGTATGGTTTAGATGATGTTTATTTTTGCTGCTGATGGTATGTTATGACTGAACCGACCGCAAAGCCAAACGCAAAAGCCAGTAGTCACCAAGGCTCTACCGCGTCTGCTAAAGAACAAAGCAATATGAATGAAACTAACGCTAAAGACAGCGCTAAAGATAAGGTTGAAGACAACCAACGTCTTAGGGAAAGTGAGCAAAAAGACAAGGTGGTTGAGACACCTGATAAAGCCATGCTTTTGGCGCTTTTTACCTTGCCAGATACTGAAAAATCAGTCACTCAAGACGCTGCAATCAAAAAAGCTGCCATCAAAAAAGGCGGTGAGCTGCCTAACACCAGTAAAACCATGCAAAACACCACTGCTAGCGAGACGAGTGTTGCTGCGCAGCGTGTGGCGCTTTATCATACCCAGCACGAGCGTACTCGGCTACTATATCTAGCCTCCACTGCTACGCGTCCCACTTACTTGGTACAAACGCTGAAAACACAGTTCGCAGAATATCAGCAATACTTGTTAGCTCAGCAGCTCGACAAACGCGGTTTGATGGATACCGATGGGCTAGAGCGTCTCTGGCAGCAGCTACATGTGGTTGATGATATTGTTGCCGATATCGTGCGTTATATGCCAGCTCAACAACCGGCAGGGTGGCAGCTGACTACACAAGATGGGCGCAACCCCCTGTGTTTTGCCACCGTCGGCAAGCTTAAACACGGCAAACCTGTTTTGGACCAAGGTAGTCTCAACGGTTATGTACTCGGACACTTTGGGGTCAGTAGCTTTACTTATGATCGTGGCTATTATATCGGTCACGTGGTTGGTTACTTATTTAGCTGTTATTTCTGCGCCCATTTATCTATTAGTTATGGCGTCACAGCGCTTGGGCAGCAGGTAGTTGCCGATTATGATTATGCCAGTCTTGAGACGCCGCATATGGTGAGGCTGCTGCAAGGGCTGGATGGTTATTGTAAAAAACGTATTTACCAATTGGCGGTGATTTGTGCTCGATTGAGCGTCTTTGCCAGTGATAAGCGTATCGAGAGAATGCTGATAGCAGAGGTTAATGACTTTGATAAAAAGTTGCAGCAACAGCATTTAGATGTGTTGTTATTACAAGGCATAATGCCAGACAGTAGCGACTCTACGCCGCTTTTTTAAAGCGTTGACTGTCTATAGTCGATTCCAAATAAAACAGATACATTATATTTTGATGCGGAACTGGTATAAATTTTTCTGGTGTGCTGTGCCTGTGCCGACAGAGGCTGCAAAACTTATGTTTTAAACGAAAGTATTCCAGTCCCGCTGTATCGCTTTTATACTGAACTCACTATATCTTAAAGCCCTGATTTATAATCTTTTTTATTGACCGTCTTAGGATATCTGCTGCTATGCCCGCTTATCATTTTAAAGCGCTTGACGATCGCGGTAGTGTCCAAAAAGGCTTGCTCGAAGGCGATTCTGCGCGCCAAGTACGCCAACAGCTGCGTGATAAACAATGGACGCCCGTTGAAGTCAGTGCGGTCAATGATCGACAAAGCCAAGATAAAAACCGCCATAAAAAACCTTCTGCTTATGAGCTTGCATTACTCACCCGCCAACTATCGGTATTGCTCGCAGCGGGTATTCCGTTAGAGGAAACACTCGCAGCTGTCGCCAAGCAATCGCCAAAAACCCATATCAAATCTCTCATGCTCGCCGTGCGCTCGCATGTATTAGAGGGCCTGAGTTTAGCGCGAGCGTTGCAGCAAGCCGCCAGTTTTCCACCGCTATACATTGCTACTATCGCCGCTGGAGAGAAATCAGGGCATTTAGACTTGATTCTCAATCAGCTGGCAGATTACACCGAAAACCGCTTTGCCCTGCAAAAGAAAATTCAAGGCGCGATGGTCTATCCGATTGTGCTGATGGTGATGGCAATTTGTGTGATTATGGGTTTGATGAGCTTTGTGGTGCCCAAAATTGTCAAAGTCTTTGAACAATCTGAGCAAGCGCTACCGCTGATTACCCAGGTCGTCCTAGCGATGTCGAATGCCATTACCCAGTGGTGGTGGCTGATGCTACTGGTATTGGCAGGGACGGCCTTCTTATTTTATCGTTTTGCCCAGACGCAAGCTGGTAAATTGGCAATAGACAGCACGGTACTAAGATTGCCAATACTGGCGCGATTATCAAAAGGGCTTAATGCGGCGCGCTTTGCCAGTACACTGGCGATACTGGTGCGCTCTGGCGTGCCGTTGATTGAAGCGTTACATATTGGCGCTGCGGTGACGACCAACTTGCATATTCAAAAAACCATCATCAGCGCTGCTGATAGGGTCACCGAAGGCTCGAGCCTATCGAGTCAATTAGAAAAATCTGCCTACTTTCCACCGATGATGGTACAAATGATTAAGAGTGGTGAAAACTCGGGAGAGCTGGAAAATATGCTCAGTCGCGCCGCCAATATGCAGGAAGCCGAAGCCACTAACTTTATCAGCACTTTACTGTCGTTACTTGAGCCGCTGATGCTGGTATTGATGGGCGTAATAGTGATGATTATTGTGATGGCGGTGATGCTACCCATTGTTAATATGAATGATTTGGCAGGTTAGGGTGTGTCCTCAATGCAATCGGCGGATATCCAAATAGGTTATAAATATTCTAGCAATCTGACTTAAAGCTTAGCTAAGTTTCTTAAGTTTTGCTTACTGTTGTAGATTATTGACCACATCCTGTTTCTTCTTTCGCTAAATCCAGCATTAGGCTATAGTGGGCTTTAACTAAAAGTTAATACTTTTAAGTGTTGATACTTGAAGTTATTACTCTCAGTGTTAACCGGCCTAACTTATTTAGTTAATGTTATGGCAGTGGTGGATAAAAATAAAATCATCGTCTATAGTTGCAATCACTTCATTGTTAATTCAATATTCAGGTATAACTGTGATAATAAAAGCGACGATTATGATTAATAAGACCAAAGTAAACACCACTTTACCAAGCTCAGAAACCACCACTCAAACTTTTTCCGCAGCTAACAGTAAGCAGACGACAGCATCTGTACAGCGTAGCCAGTCTGGATTTACCCTGATAGAGATTATGGTGGTCATTGTGATTTTGGCGATACTTGCAGGCTTGGTGGTGCCAAACATAGTGGGACAAAGTGATAAAGCGAGGATAAAGACCACTGAAATAACTTTGTCCTCAATATCTAATGTATTGGATCAATATAGAGCTGATAATGGCCGCTATCCAACGACAGCGCAAGGTTTAGACGCACTGACCACGCCGCCTGCGGAAGCCAAGAATTATCCTGACGGCGGCTATATTAAAGGTGACTATCCAACAGATGGTTGGGAGAATGAGCTGCAATATGTCTCTCCAGGTAGTGAAGGCCGCCCCTATGATTTATTTTCTCTGGGCGCTGATGGGCAGCAAGGTGGCGAAGGTCAGGATGCCGATATTTATGCCAAGCTATAAGCGCTAGCCCGATCTCTTTTGGGGCATTACAGGCACTATATCTGCTGAGAAGTAAACCGCCTACTGGTGAATGCACTTCTGGTAATAAAAAATATCAACCAATAACGCCTTATTGGTTGATATTTTTTATTACCAGATAGGATTATCGTCGTCTATTAGCAGTTCTCGCGTTAAGTTCTAATATTACCATTACTATATTTACTAAAAACCATTTATCAAAAATATCGTTTATTAAAGAATCAGTTATCCAAGCAATCAGAGGTAATCCTATGTTAATCACAATGCCAACATCAGCGCCAGCATCAAAACCAGCTAACACAAACAAAGGCGCTGCTAAAAAGTTTTATGCTATTACTAGTAGCGCAATAGTGACAGTATTGGCAATGACCTCCATGCCAAATCAGGCAGCAGGTTTGGGTGAGTTGTTTAGTAATAACAATGCGGCACAATCTAAGTTTTTGCCAGTCGATAAAGCTTTCCAAGTGGACAGTATCACTAAAGTAACGTCTAAGGGCACGCGTTTATCGGTCGCTTTTGATATCACACCTGGTCATTATGTTTATAAAGATAAGCTTACTATAAACTTCCCCAAAGGTATCAGCGCTGTCCCATTCACTTTTAGTCAGTCGCCGGTTTCTATTGATGATCCTACATTTGGTAAAGTGCCTGTGTTTACCCAAAAAACCATGGTAGCAACCACTACTCTTACGACTAAGAATGGCAAAGCGGCAAAAAACGTGCCGGTTATTATTGGCTGGCAAGGCTGTGCAGAATCAGGATTGTGCTATCCACCAGAAAAGATTAAAACCACGCTCAATATTGCCACACGCAAATAAGCCGTAAGCAGTAATTTTAAATAGTAGTTATACATAGGTAGCGCTTCATGTCTATTAAGATACCAAAAACCATCTCGTCAGTTAAAACGGCATCATTAAGCAGGCCATCACTAACGATGGGTAAACCTGCAAAAAAGTCTTATTTATTGGCATTTGCTATTGCCAGCAGCTCTTTACTGACAGGGCTGACCGCGACCACCATGACCACGCAGGCAGCAGGATTGGGGGATCTATTTGGTAACAATCAAAGCGCTGCGCAGTCGGAATTTTTATCGGTAGACAAAGCGTTTCAAGTGAGTAGCAGCACTAAGGCTGCCAAATCTGGGACGCGGTTATCGATTAATTTTGATATTACTCCAGAGCATTATGTTTATAAAGATCAGCTGAAACTCACGCTGCCTACTGGCGTGAAAGCGACCCCTTTTACCTTCAGTCAAACGCCTGTTTTAATCGATGATCCCACCTTTGGTAAAGTGCCCGTATTTGACCAAGTCAATATGGTAGCGAGCACTACCTTGACCAGTACCGATGGCAAAGTGGTGGACAATGCAGGGATAGTGATTGGATGGCAAGGGTGTGCCAAAGCTGGGCTTTGCTACCCACCTGAAAAGATAAAAACCACCGTTAATATTGCTGCTGCAACATCAGAAACACCCAATACAGCGGATGCCAATAACCTTGAAGCAGATAGTCTTGAGGAAAATGGGCTTGAAGAAAATAGCCTTGAAGCAGAGTCAGGGCTGTCGGACGATGAGGTAGTTGACTATGCTTTACTCGAAGATGATGCTTTAGAAGGTGAGCTGACAGGGGCCACTACGATTTCTGGCGCAGACTCCGAAGTTGTCAATAATACTGCAGCCAATGATACGGTAGCCGCCGCTAACGACTTAGAAGAAAGTGATCCGTTTGGTCTGGCCAAGCACCCTTGGTTGGCACTGGGCTTATTGTTTTTAGCTGGTTTGGGCTTAGCGCTGACGCCATGTGTATTACCAATGCTGCCAATTGTTGCTAATATCGTCGCTCGTCAAAAAAATCCAACGGTCAAAAAAGGCGTTATCTTAACCACTAGCTATGCGATAGGGGTGTCTATCGCTTACGGCATCCTAGGTGCGGTGATTGCAGTATTTGGTGAATCATTAGGAATTATTGGTTGGCTACAAAATCCAATAATCTTGATTAGCTTTGCGGTAATATTCGTTTTGCTGGCTCTTTATATGTTAGAGGTGTTTACGATTCGTCTACCGTATTTTATCACCAGTAAGATGCAGGGTTTAAGCCAAGCTGGTGATAGTAAAATGGGCAGTGCAGGCGGCAGTTTAGTCGCAGGGTTTCTATCGGCATTGGTCGTCTCACCTTGTGTCTCCGCGCCGTTATTTGGTGCATTGCTTGCCGTCTCGACAATAGGCAGTCCGCTACTTGGTTTTGCCGCTTTATTTATGCTCGGTTTTGGTTTGTCCGCGCCGCTTATTTTAATTGGGGCAACTCAAGGCAAAATTATGCCAAAGGCTGGCGAGTGGATGAACTGGGTCAAGCAAGGTTTTGCCTTACTGTTATTTGCAGTGGCATTGTTATTGATTGAGCGGGTATTTATCTCGCCAGTGATGCTCTTGGTTTGGGCATTATGGTTTATGGTCGTAGCAACATGGGCATGGAGCTGGTTGGGTAAAGCGCGTATGCTGACTCAAGCTTTAGGGCTTATCGCTGGGATTTGGGCAGCTTGTTTGGTGATTGGTGCGGCGCTTGGTAATGACGATAGCTTGCATCCGCTAGAGTCGTTGAATGCTGCTCCGATGCTCATGCAATCAGCAGACGGTCAAGCTGGCGGTGTCAATAACGCCAGCAATGCCTCAGACAAGTACATTACGACGCTAGCAGAATTGGATGCCATCACCGCTGCTAACCCTAAAGTCTTGGTTGATTTGACCGCTGACTGGTGTATTGAATGCCGTATTATGGACAAAAACTTATTTACCAATCGCCCAGCGCAAATGCAAGACTGGCAGTTAGTGAGATTAGATATCACTGAGACCACGGCTGACTCTAAAGCTATTTTGGCGCGCTATAAGTTATTTGGGCCGCCGACACTGTTATATTACCAAGACGGGCAGCTAACTCAAAAACAAGTGGGTGAAATTGGGCGTCAGGAGTTTGAGCAGACGTTGACCGCACTTAATAAGTGATGCAAAGCCGATAATTTTAGTCTTATCCTTTCAAGACAAAAAAGCCAATATACCGATTGATGGTATGTTGGCTTTTTATTTATTCCTACTTACCTGTTTATTATGCAGCGATAAGGCTAGTATACTATCTATATTTTCATTACAATAAAGTAACAATATCGCAGGCTGATTACAGATCGTCATTACGGTCTTCGATGTCTCCGATTTATCTATCTTTACTGATACTTATTTCTTTAGCGATAACGCTAACAGCTATATTAACTATCTTATATACTCTGCTGGCAATCATGTCAGTAGACAAAGGATTTCTATGTTTGCTCATTATACTATTCAGCGTCATTCACAGCTTAATATTGCAGTGAATGGTCAAGCTGACAGCCCGCAATGGACCTTCCGTCAAAGTATGTACACTCCTCTGCGCATGGGCATTGCTATCGCGCTGAGTTGTACGGCGTTACAAGTACAAGCTGCCAATAATGATCAAGAATATAATGAATTACTACCATCAGAAGCGGCGTTCGAATACGAAGGTTATGAAGTAACGCAGGATAGCGATGAGTCGTTAACCAGTGCTGATCCATTAGCTCAACCTACTAAAGTTGTTAGCAAAGAATTTGTCGCCCAGCAAGCCAAGCTGTTTTTTGAATGTACGGACGTACAGACTAGCGCTGCGCGTTTGGCCTGTTTTGATAAAGTCGCTGAGCAAGGTAAAACACCAAGCTATACGATGAACAAACAGTCAGTAGATTTGGCCAAAACCTTTAAGACTACTATTTCAGGTAAGCCGCAATTCGTTTTTGTAGAAGAAAACTCCACTATCGTTGCTGATGCCAGTAATGACTCTACTGATCTAGATGTTAGCCAAACAGCGACTTCTGAGAGTTTGGATACCATTGGATTGACCACAAGAGAAGCAAAGGTATTAGAGGATGTCGGTGTTACCCAAGCTGATATCGAGAAATACACGCCGTTAAGTTTGGCTTATGATTTGGATAAAAACAGCGAGCGCGGTACCTGGACAGTCAGACCGCACCGACCAACTTATTTGCTACCGTTATTTTATACCTTTGATCCCAATTTAGGACCAAGCACGCCGTCGCAAGATAAAGAAGAATTTACCTCTAACGACACCCGTAACACTGAACTTAAATTCCAGCTGTCATTAAAGACTAAAGTGATGGAAGACTTGTTTGATACCAGTGCCGATTTATGGTTTGGTTATACCCAAGAGTCGCACTGGCAGGTTTATAACGAGGACAACTCACGACCATTTCGCGCCACGGATTATCAGCCTGAGATATTTTTGACCCAGCCTGTCACAGCTGATCTGCCTTTTGGTGGCCGTCTGCGCATGTTAGGAGCGGGTGCGATTCACCACTCTAATGGGCAAGATGATCCCTTATCGCGCTCGTGGAACCGTGCTTATCTGATGGCAGGGGCAGAGTGGGGCAAATTGTCAGTCATACCGCGTCTATGGGCCCGCGTCAATAACGAAAGCTCTAGCAGCGAGGACAATCCAGATATCGAAGATTATATGGGCTATGGCGATATCAAATTTTTATATGATTTGCCAGAGCAGCAAAGCCTAAGCGGTACTTTGCGTTATAATCCGAGTACCAACAAGGGTGCTGCCCAAATCGACTATGTCTATCCATTATCTAAAAACGTCAACGGCTATATTCAATTATTCCAAGGTTATGGCGAATCTATTATTGATTATAACCATGAAAATACTTCGATTGGTTTTGGTATCGTGCTAAATGACTGGAAAGGTTTTTAGGATAAACGCGCCGATAGGTATCGATAGATGCGCCGTTTAGCGCCTTATCAAAGCGGACTATGGCTGGCAGAGTATGGAGACGTACGCTGTCAGTTATGCCGTATTTATCGTAGTACACCGCAATCCCACCTGCCACAAAACCATTCCTCAGCAATTCCGCCTAATGATCACTCCTTTTTTACGAAACTACGTCAGCACATTAATAACCGTTTTGATAGCGGCTTGCTTTGCTCACATTGTCATAACAGTATCGCGTGGCTACCCATACCCTTTGAGGTGGATATTGCGGCGGGCATTGGTTTATCCATTCAAGCAGCGACTTATTACGATTATCCAATACGGCAAGCGATTCGGTCTTTTAAACATTATGAAGATATGACTAAGCTGCCATTATTGCTTCATGCAGTGCGCCAATTACCTAGACCACAGGGCTGCCATCGCGATAATAGCGTCATTGTTGCCATGCCAACCACCCCTCAACGCCTTGTTAAACGCGGTTTTGACCCCGTTAGTATTCTAGCCGCGCAATTGTCTAAACATTGGCAAATCCCACTATGGCAAGGTGTCCGGCGTATCGATCACACCGTCAGCCAGCAAGGCCTGACACGCGCTGAGCGCCTCAGTAATCTCAATAATGCTTTTGTGCTGACCGAAACCCCGGCAGTTAAACGTTTATTGCTGTTCGATGATGTCGCAACCACAGGCGCGAGCCTACAGGCGCTGGGCCGCGCTTTGTATAAGCCAGCTACCAATACCGCCTCTGCGTCCTCATTGCCGACCAACCGCTACCACCTATCTGCCTATGCACTCGCTCATGGGAGTCAGTATCGTTAGTCATTTATAAAGTATCGACGGTACTTCTATAATGACTAATATATTGCTAAGATGTTGCCTAACCGCTATATTATTAAATCAATATATATAAATTTGTTAGCTGATATTAATCGAAAGTTAGAATTGGTTTTTAAGTATCTGATTTAAAATATGTTTTTCCATAGCTGGCATGTGGTTTTATGGAATAAAAATTGCATGTCTTATAGTGAATAATAAAAGAATGTGACCTTTCCCTACTGATTGGTAGTTAAATGTTTTAGCAGGTAAGAGTTAAGAGGTCTTTTAGATTGACTATTGGCAAATGGATCGTTATGAGACAGACGGTAGACGTTATAAATAGGAATGTGATGTGAGAGCCTCTAAGAATAGCCTGTCGCCTACAATACAAATGAGAAGCTCAGGATTTACCTTGATTGAACTGATGGTCACGATCGCTGTGCTCGCTATTATTGTCAGTATCGCAGCGCCTAGCATTAGTACGCAGTTGGCCAATCAGCGCGTAAAGGCAACGG
>NZ_JBQSXN010000035.1:0-31926 GCF_052378235.1 Psychrobacter sp. AOP3-A1-26 | reverse complement strand
GCATTTGGTATTGCACTTCATGTGTTAATCTAAGATTATAAAAGTCTCGCTTAAACACAAAAAGCCCAATCCCTTATTTTACTGGGATTGGGCTTCTTTTTATACTCAGTCTACTTAACCATTATGCAGCGTTTTTACTGTCCGCAGCTAACTGACGTAGCACATAGTGCAATACACCGCCGTGACGCACGTATTCACGCTCTTTTGGGGTCTGCAAACCAACGTTGACCTCAAAGCTTTCGCTTGAGCCATCAGCACGAGTAGCGGTAACTTTAGCCGTTTTGCTTTCGCCATTGTCGAGACCAGTGATACTCATGACTTCTGAACCATCGAGCTTATAGGTTTCAGCGTTTTCGCCCTCTTTAAAGGTCAATGGCAGTACGCCCATGCCAACTAGGTTCGAGCGGTGAATACGCTCAAACGAGCTGGTCAACACTGCTTTTACACCTAGCAAAATAGTTCCTTTGGCTGCCCAATCACGGCTAGAGCCAGAGCCATATTCTGCACCGCCAAGCACCACTAGCGGACGCTTGTCTTCTTTATACTTCATCGCCGCATCATAGATAGCCATCTCTTTACCGTCTTCAAGCTTGTCATTATCGCCTGCGAAGTAATAAGTATAGCCACCCTCTTTACCACCCATCATAGTATTTTTGATACGGATATTGGCAAAGGTGCCGCGTGTCATGACTGCATCGTTACCACGGCGTGAGCCATAGCTGTTGAAGTCGGCTTCCATCACACCACGCTCTTGCAAGTATTTACCTGCAGGAGAATCTGCATCGATATTACCCGCTGGTGAGATGTGGTCAGTAGTGATCGAATCACCGAATAGACCTAAGATACGTGCGCCTTCGATATCGAGGATACCTTCTGGCTCCATAGTCATACCATCAAAGAACGGTGGGTTTTTGATATAAGTAGATTCTTCGTCCCAAGGATATAATTGACTATCAGCTGAGCTAATGGCGTTCCATGCTGCACTACCGTCAAATACTTCACCGTAGTTTTTGCGGAACATCTCTGCATCGATATTATTGGCAATCAGCTCATTGATTTCATCCGACGTTGGCCAGATGTCTTTAAGATAGACATCATTACCGTCTTGATCTTGTCCGAGTGGATGGGTGGTCAAATCAATATCGACCGTACCTGCCAGCGCATAAGCGACAACCAATGGTGGTGAAGCCAAATAACTGGCCTTGACGTGCGAGTGGATACGACCTTCAAAGTTACGGTTACCTGATAGTACCGCCGCAGCAACTAGATCATTATCTTCGATGCCTTTTTCGATCGACTCTAACAGTGGCCCTGAGTTACCGATACAGGTGGTACAACCATAACCCACTAAGTAAAAGCCTGTTTTTTCTAACTCATCCATTAGCTTGGTTTTTTCAAGGTAATCAGTAACGACTTTTGAACCAGGCGCTAATGACGTTTTGACCCAAGGCTTGGCCTTTAGACCTTTCGCAGCGGCTTTTTTCGCCACCAAACCTGCACCAATCATCACCGCAGGGTTTGAGGTGTTGGTACAAGAAGTAATCGCAGCAATGACCACTGCACCATCACGCAGCTTATGCTCATCCTCATCTATATTAACGGTAGAAAAAGCACTGTGTTCAGCATGTCTCACATCATTGACGTCAAACGGGGTATTTTCTGCAGCATTATTAGGTTTCGCCGCTAGTCTTTCTGCTTGCTCTTGCTCACCGCCTTCTTCGTCAAAACGCTCTTTGCCTTTTATTTCTGACTTACGATCCTTAGTCATTTTCTCTAGCGTTTCACCAAACTTGTCGTACATATCTGATAGATTAATACGCTGTTGTGGCAAGTTAGGACCAGCAAGCGCTGGTTGTACTGATGATAAATCCAACTCTAGCTTACTTGAATAAGTCGCAGCTGGCATATCAGCATCGTGCCATAGACCTTGCGCTTTGGCATATTTTTCGACCAGTTTAATTTGCGCTTCGTCACGTCCAGATAGGCGCAGATAATCAATCGCCATTTGGTCAATTGGGAAGATACCGCAAGTCGCACCATACTCTGGCGACATATTGGCAATCGTGGCACGATCCGCTAACGGCATGCTGTGCAAACCTTCGCCGAAGAATTCGACGAATTTACCAACGACACCATGGGCACGTAACATCTCAACCACACGCAATACTAAATCCGTCGCGGTGACGCCTTCCGTTAGCTTGCCAGTCAGCTCAAAACCAACCACTTGTGGAATCAGCATCGATGACGGTTGACCCAGCATTGCGGCTTCGGCTTCGATACCGCCTACACCCCAACCGAGTACACCAATACCATTAATCATCGTGGTGTGACTGTCCGTACCGAATACCGTATCAGGATATGCCGTCAGTTCACCATCGACATCAGCAGCCATCACCACACGTGCTAAATACTCAAGGTTTACCTGATGCACAATACCAGTGGCTGGTGGGACGACAACGAAGTTTTTAAACGCATTGCGACCCCAATGCAAGAATTCATAACGCTCATTGTTACGCTTAAATTCAATTTTCTCATTCAAATCTAGCGCGTCTTCACGGCCATAAGCGTCAACCTGCACGGAATGGTCAACGACCAATTCACTAGGAATAAACGGATTAATTTGCTCGGCTTTACCGCCCAGCTCAACGACCGCATCGCGCATGGCTGCTAAATCCACCACTGATGGTACGCCTGTGAAATCTTGCAACACAACACGCGCTGGCATGAAGGCAATTTCTTTTGATGATTCTGCGCCCGCATCCCAATTAGCCACGGCTTCGATATGGTTTTTGCCGACAGACTGGCCATCATCTTCATTACGTAATAGATTCTCTAAGACGATTTTCATGCAGAATGGCAGTTTATTGATGTTCTCATAGGTTTCAGCCAACTTTGGCAGGCTATAATAGGCATGTTCCTTGCCATCAACCGAGATAGTGTCTTTTACATTAAAAATATCACTCATGGTAGCTTCCTTATCTACATTTTGAAATTTAAGTAGAGATTGTTATGAATTTATCGTTATAACAGGTGGCTAAATGCTTGTTTTTTATCGTGGTATTTATTGTTCGTTTTTACTTTTTTTACTTAAAAGATTTACTCTTAAATTTATTAAAAAATAAGTATAATCAGTTCAGCTATCAACCGCGTCCTCTTACCATAGCAAACCTAGGCTGCTTTGTTAACAACCAGACGTTGACAAATCGTGGCACAATCGTAAACGCGACAATGGTTTAGGAGTT
Source organism: Psychrobacter sp. AOP3-A1-26 (assembly GCF_052378235.1). Classification (NCBI taxonomy): domain Bacteria; kingdom Pseudomonadati; phylum Pseudomonadota; class Gammaproteobacteria; order Moraxellales; family Moraxellaceae; genus Psychrobacter; species Psychrobacter sp. AOP3-A1-26. Next base: position 28,684 of record NZ_JBQSXN010000035.1, on the reverse strand, counting down.
GATTGACAGGTACTTTAATTCTACCTTAACTTTTATTTTTTTGGCGACGGCCACTACGAAAAACTTGGCTGTCATCATAAAAACTAGGATTGGCATTTTCAGCCCAAAAGTGCGGCACTCCCAAAATCGGCAATGGCGACAGTTTACGCGGCGTGACATCATGTCGTGACAATAATATATCCATATAGTCAGCGACTTGATTATCCAAATACTGCATACGCTGAGACAATGATAAAGCAAAGAAATCTTGCGTTACATTTATCACGATACTATGCGCACATAACGGCTTACGTGGCTGTAGGAGCTTTTCTAGCAATGCATGACCAAAAATATAAACCGCCGCCTTAGCATTATTTTTATCGTCTGCGCTTATTTGTTTCGGATTATCCCACTGCGCACGTGGCGCAACCAAGCTCGTTTGCCAATCAAAATCAATCAGTGCTTCACCGATGCTCGGTTCGGCTGTCACCAGTATCGCCCCATTCTCATCAAATACGGTGATGGTATCGCGAACACGCCCCCGACTACCACCAATGCCTTGCTCTGCGATTTCGAGCATATGATAGTAGTTGAGCAGCGCTTTGGTCTTTGGAAAAGTAAGCCAAATACTGCCATTAAATAAATCATGCAAATTATCACGCGTCGGAATATTGCCAGTGGTGCCGATAAAACTCTCGTACGCCTCACCTTCTGGCAGCGCATTTTGCGAGACAAATTCTAAAGTTTTAGCTTGATTGTTTAGCGTAGGTTTGGTGGTTGGCAGTTCTATTTGCGTGTGGCTACTTTGCTGGTTGAATGCTTTGTTTAATACACCAGCGATTACATCTATTGATGGACCGTCATACGCCGCATTGTTCTTTTGTTCATTTAGCGTACTCATGCCTTTAACGGCCTCGCTGATATCTTTTAATTGATTTAAATGACGCAGCCACGGTGCTTGCCAGTCAATTTGAGCAAAGATTTTATCAAGCTTACCATCAGACATGGGCAAACTATTCGAATCAGCATAGAAATGGGGTTTGATGGGTAGATCACTGGCAGTCATAGCAATTATCTCTGTTAGACGTATGGCCGCTCTATGGTATCATGGTGCGCTTTTTTACTGCTAGACAAGCGGCTCGAAATGAACGTTTCGCACGCTATTTATTGATGAGTTTTTATGGCCAATTTTAACACCCACTTGAATGTCGCTTTTATGGCGAGTGGTACGCTGAGTTTGACAGTTTACAAAGCAGGATTGATTGATGATTCAGGGTTTTTGATGTGTGTGGCGCTCGGCACTATTGGTGGGCTGCTACCTGATTTGGATTCTGATAATTCGACGCCGATTAAGCTTGGTTTTAATGTCATCTCGTTTGTTTTTGCCTTTGGTCTGGTGATGCATTGGCGCAGCGAGCTAAGTTTATTGGCGCTAATAGTGTTATGGCTGGCAGGTTATGGCTTTATGCGCTATGTGGCGTTCTCCATGTTTACCAAAATGACTGTGCATCGCGGCGTGATTCATTCTGTGCCTTATATGGCGATATTAGGTTTGGGTTTGACTTATATAAGCTATTACGGTTTGCGTTTACCGTTAACGATTAGCTGGTTTTATGGCCTGTTTTTATTTGGCGGCGCGGTGGTACACTTGGCATTGGACGAGCTATATAGCGTTAATTTATCCAATATGACCATGAAACGCTCGTCTGGTACAGCGATGAAGTTTTATCAGCATAAAGACAAATGGTGGTATCTGCTCCTATATACCATTCTTATTTTATTGATATATTTTGCCCCGCCCTTTGAGTCTTTTTGGTCGCAGCTACGTGATCCAGCACCTTGGGCAAAGCTTAAAATTGGCCTATGGCCAGAATTGATAAAAAACTGGCTGAATTAAAATCTGTAAAACTACTAGGGCGTGTCCTCAATCTAAACGATAATACCTAAATGGGCTGAAAATGGCTAAATTTTGCTAAACATCGTCAAATAGTTGGCTAATATCCCGATATTATCTGCACTATTTTCCTTGTTTAACTGCAATTTAACTTATTTTTATCACCATTTTTAAAATGAGGACACGCCCTAAAAAACAAATAATCACTCGAGTAAATAATGTCAACCTCCATGCAAACATGCCCCTGCCAAATCAATCCAACATCAGACAATTTAAGCACGCTGTTAGCTTATAAAGATTGCTGCCAGCCTTATCATGATGGCATTAATAAAGCAGACACTGCGGAGCGTTTAATGCGCACGCGCTATAGTGCATTTGTCTTGGTAAAACCAGATTATATTGTAGCGACTACTGTGCCAGCTCAGCAAAATTTTCTTGATATAAAGGCAATTGAGAGTTGGGCAAGAGAGACAGATTGGGCAGGATTAGAAATTGTCGCGCATACGCCAAAGCTGGGTAAACGCCATGCGCAAGTTGATTTTAAGGCTTATTTTAATACGCCCGACGGAACGCAGGCTCATCAAGAGTTATCTAGCTTCGTGAAGGTAAATGAGCGTTGGTACTTTTTAGATCCGACTGTTTCAATGTCTGTCACACAGAAACAGCCGTGTATTTGCGGCTCGGGTGAGAAGTTTAAGCGCTGTTGTGGGGTGTACTTGAGTTAGAAACTAAATTAGTTTTCCTTCGTAAAGAGTATATAGCTTCTCAAGCTGCGGCAAGTGCTTGTCATTAGATAGCAATTCTATATCATTAACCTTAGCCGTAGCAAAATGAAATATATCAAACTGACGTTTATCAATATTTTTATTGACATTATTTTCGTTGGCAATAAATTTATCTAGTCGGTATAAGTCAGCAGCTAAATCTGCGACATCTTGACTGATATCTAAAGTGGTGAGCATGTTCATCACTTTAACATATCTTTTAACCTCGTCATCTCCTTTCTTCCATAAAAAGTATCTTAGAAACTCATAACGGATGAGTGGTGTGATGACTACTTCGACGTTATTTGAAGCTATTTCAGCACGTAAGGTCTTTAATTTTTGCAAAAGATTAGCGTCATTTTCGTCAACCTTATCCTCTAGTAAATAAATTAAATAATTGGCATCAAGCAATAGTTCTCTTTCACTCATCATTGCCCTGCCTCTAGTTGTTTAATTTTTTCATCTAATAAACTGATAAGCATCTGCTTTGCTTCTGCTTGCTGTGGCGCATTATCTCGCGCTAACTTAAGCTGATTAATATCAATATCAAAAGCATCTTTTAACAAGTCTATAAATGCGGCATTATTAGGATGATTTATCAGTTCCGTTTTTACTACGCCATCTGCTTTATCACGGTATAACTCATAAGCTTCGCCATGTTGTAATTGGCTCAAAACAATTGCGGAGTGAGTAGTGATATAAAAGGTAGTATTAGGGAATAGACGTTTCAAGGTAGGAATAATAGTCGCTTGCCATTTGGTATGAAGATGGCTTTCTATTTCATCAATGAAGACCACCCCTTTGACATGAGCGATATTGGTTTCATTAGTGAAATAACTGTAACCTGCGATAATGGACTGCATGATTTTTAGTATTGAGGCAAAGCCACTAGAAAGCTCGGATAATTCAGTTTTTTTATCTGCAACTTTAATGAATACGCGATTGTTGCCTGAGATTTCAAGAAAGCTTGCATCAATGCGTTTGTCAATTTTACTAAGTAAGTCAAATAAAGTTTTAATCTCTATTTCTCTATTGTCTTCTACAGACTGATATGGATTCGCAGATCGAGCACGTTGAATAATCCATTTTTCAATATCTGTATCCATATTTAAATCTTTTAGACCCGTACTTTCGACTCCTGTTATTAACCTATCTAAGTAGCTAGACTTCCTTTCTTCTTTTACGCCAATACCATCAAAATTATCGCGAGAAATCGAACTATTATACTCAGAACCATCTCTTATATAACCTCTACTTTGTGCTCCTACAAAATTTATAGGGAGATTATGATAATTTGTCCCAAAAAAAACTTTTTCAAAGTCGTAGTAGTTACCAGTAGGTGGTTTAAGAGCTTGGCTAGATAAATTAGATATGTAGCTTGTAAACGGGAAATGTCTTTCAGGAAAAACAGCGTAATCACCAGATAAGAAGTCATTATTGTGTACTAGGTATGAAATAAACAAAGCTTCTAAACACTTGGTTTTACCAATACCATTTTCACCAATCAGACAATACACTCTTTGGTCAGGTAGAAAACTAAGATGTACATCACCGACACCTATTAGCTGTTTTATTTGAATGTCATTGCCTAACATGGCTTCACCTAATTTTTATTAAACTATTAATTTCATAGTGGAACAACCAATTTAAAAATACAAGCCAACCATCCTAAACACTCGCCCCAACTGACCTTGCCACCGCAATCCCTTCCTCAATCGTTAAAAACTTACGCTGGCTTGGGCTGTCTTTATAAATGACATCTCCATCTTGAAATATTAAGCATTCATTGACCGCTAATTGCTGCCATTTTTCATTCTCAGTCAATGGTACGGTCACTAAAATGGTCACTTTATCGGTATCTGTGGTGACGTCACCAAAGTTAATCGCCAAATCATCATCAGCCAACTTCGCCTCACCAAACGGCGCTTGGCGCGTCAGATAAAACAATAAGCTGCCCGCATAAGCCAATTGCCAGCTACCATTCGATATCAGGCAGTTAAACAAGCCGTTGGCGGATAAATAACGACATTGGGTGGTCAAAAAATTAAACAGCGTTTGGTCATCAGGACGAGTTTTAAAGCTACTTTTTAGGCGATTAACCAGATAGCAAAACGCCATTTCAGAATCGGTTGAACCAACTGGCTGACAGTGTGAAGCATTACCATTATCTTGCAGACGCTGACAGCGTTTGATAAATTCGCTGTTCATCTGTCCGTTATGGGCAAATACCCACTGCTCGCCCCAGACTTCACGAGTGAACGGATGGGTGTTTGCCAAGCAATTTTGCCCTTGGGTCGCTTTACGAATATGAGCAATGACGTTCATGGCTTTAATCGGATAATTATTGACCAAATCAGCCACTGGCGATAAATGGCTTGGTTTATTATCATGGAACAGACGCAAACCAGTAGAGGCATTGCTCTTATCGTTATCCACATTGGCGCATTCGCTACGCTCAAAAAAGGCTATACCAAAACCATCTTCATGGCTGTCGGTCATACCGCCGCGACGACGAAACCCTGCAAAGCTAAAACCAATATCGGTTGGGGTATTACAGTTCATTCCTAAGAGTTGACACATTTATAAAGTACCACCGTTATTGTCGTTTGGTTCAGGCAAACTTGCCGCGTCCTTATCGATACTATCCAAAATTTTCTGAGCGTGTGCCAAATCGGTATCTTGAACCCACAGCACAATCCCAGAATTCATACCCGGCATCGCACTTAGCGGTTGCAGCGAAATGCTTATGTCGTTATTGCGCAGTAAATTGGCATGCAGCTCGCCTTGTATATTGGTGTCGTAGCGTGCCAGTTTGTGCCAGTTATCAACTTGATCGGTCATGATAAATTCCTTTTAAATATGTATAAATATGACTCGCTGCTATATTCTAGTTGCAACCGAATCCTGATGACCAGTTAATTTGGTTTAATGGATAAGCATCGATATGAAAGCCGTTTGGATAGTCTTTAAAGCCAGGTTGAGATTTTAATTGCTCAATAGCGGCTTGCGCCTGCTGTTCTGTCGCAAACACACCGATTAATTTAAAATCTTCGACATCGCCGTTTTTATCATCGCCCTTATAGCGTGCATGCTCAAGCATAAATACCGTATTTTGCACTTTTTCAACATGTGACCAATGATAAGAGGCAAGACGTTTCATTAAGTCAGGATTTTTGACCATGATATTATCGCCAGTACGCCCTTCGGTACGGTTGTAATGGATAACGTTAAGACGTAGCAGCCAAAAAATCACCGCCGCTTTTGCTAGCATTACCGGTAAAGCGCGTTTTTCATCTTCACCAAGCGCGCGTTTCGATTCATAACCTTGCAAGAAAGCCGCCATTTTACTGCGATCAAAATTAACCGACTCGCCTTGTTCCGCATCGCCCCACGTGGTACAGAAATCATTAATGGTAATAGCAATATCCATCACATAATGCTCGACGCTGACTTCGGTAAAGTCTAACAATCCGGTCAAACGCTCTTCGCCTTTTTGCAGATTCCACAAGGTGTTATCGGCAAACATATCTAAATGACATAAGCCTTTTGGTAAAGTCGCCAGTGGCAAATCGGTATAAGATTGCCAGATATCACTCATCAGCTTGGCTTCATCACCTGGCATAAACTGAATTTCACGGTCGCGCACATCGCTCCATGGATATAGAGGCACACCGTATTGCTCAGCTGGCTGTAGCTGTTTTAACGTTTCATGCAATACTGCCAGCGACGCGCCTATCTCATGACACATCGCTTGTGTGGTTTGCTGTGGATGCGCGCCAGCCAAACAGGGCACCACGGTAATCGCTTTATTATCATAATGAATAACGTAGCGTTTATCAGCATCAGCGGCTAAATCAATCAGTGCCAACGGCGCGGCAACCGGTAACTTACCATCCAACTGGTTTAAGATAACCGCCATTTTTTCAATATCTTCCGGTGGACGCTCTTCAAATAAAGTAAATACATAAGAGTGCGCGCCATCTACATCGTCAGTCGTCTGAATAAACCAGTTTGAGTTTTTGATACCTTGGGTAATCGGTATGGCTCGCGCAAACGATACGCCAAAACGTTGGCAAAAGGTGGCAAATTGGTCATCGGTTAACTGGGTATAGACGGACATGACATCTCACTTATGGCAATTGAATAAGAAGTTAAATAGCAGAAATTTAGGTGCTAATGACAGTAATTGTACCGCGCAAGAGCAAACTTTGGCTAAAAGCATAATAATCTTGCGAAAACCTGCCTGATATGGTGGTGATTTTGCTAGACTAGCGCTTAAAGAATGAATTGATTATAAGGTGAAAGGCCCTATGTTAGCAAAGCGTATCATCCCTTGTTTGGACGTTGATAACGGACGCGTGGTCAAAGGCGTGCAATTTGTCGATATTAAAGACGCTGGTGACCCAGTCGAAGTCGCCAAGCGCTACAACGAGCAAGGCGCCGATGAGATTACCTTTTTAGACATTACTGCCACCAATGATGAGCGCGATACCACTTATCATACCGTTGAACGTATGGCAGAGACGGTATTTGTGCCATTAACCGTCGGCGGTGGTGTGCGTAAAATCGCTGATATCCGTAACTTGCTCAATGCTGGTGCCGATAAAGTCGCGATCAATTCGGCAGCGGTATTTACCCCTGAATTCGTCGGTGAAGCGGCGCAGAAATTTGGCAATCAATGTATCGTTGTGGCTATCGATGCCAAACGCGTCGATGATGTCACTGTTGATGGCATTATTATGCCACGTTGGGAGATTTTTACCCACGGTGGTCGTAAGCCTACTGGTATCGATGCCGTTGCTTGGGCAAGCAAAATGGCCGAACTTGGCGCTGGCGAGTTATTGGTCACCTCGATGGATGGCGATGGCACCAAAAAAGGCTATGACTTGGCGTTGATGAAGCAAATTACCAGCCAAGTAAATGTGCCTGTCATTGCTTCAGGCGGTGTTGGTAACCTACAGCATTTAGCCGAAGGCGTATTAGAAGGCGGCGTCGATGCAGTACTTGCCGCCAGTATTTTTCACTTTGGCGAATATACTGTTCAAGAGGCCAAAGAATATATGGCAGCACAAGGTATACAAATGCGCTTATAACCCCTTTGTAAAATGCAAATGCAGCTGCAAAAAATGTTATCATAGTGCTAACTGCTTATTATCATTTGGTTTTCGTTCATTTAACTGCTTATTTATCTGATTATTAGTCCGTTAAATGAGTGGTTTGAACCTAGCAATATATTTATATTCCTAATACTTAGATTCTTATACTTCTATTAATAGCCCATTCGGCAAAGGATTTTTTATGTCAAATTTACAACAGCAGCGCAGTGCCGTGACCCATATCGATGGTAACTTACATCAAAACGAAAACGTGCGTATTGGTATCGTCGTCGCTCGCTTTAACGGTTTTGTCGTTGAATCATTGGTTGACGGCGCGATTGATGCGTTACTGCGTCATGGCGTTTTAGGCAGCAATATCACCGTGATTCGTGTACCGGGTGCGTTTGAGTTGCCATTAGTTGCCCAGCGCGCTGCTGAATCGGATCGCTTTGATGCTATCGTTGCGCTAGGTGCGATTATTCGTGGTAGCACACCACATTTTGACTTTGTCGCTAGCGAATCTGCAAAAGGCTTAAGCAGTGTTGCAACTGACTATAATATCCCTGTCGCAAACGGCGTATTGACTACCGACAGCATCGAGCAAGCAATCGAACGTGCAGGTACTAAAGCTGGTAACAAAGGCTCAGAAGCGGCGATGGTTGTATTAGAGATGCTTGCCGTTTTATCACAGTTAGATATTGAAGACGATAGCGACGACGCTTAATTTTTTATTAATTAATAGTCATTAATGGCCAATCGTATTGATTCGCCTGTTAACTTAGCCTATTAATTTAGCATATTGATATTATTATTTCTTATTTAAGTTGGGGCGATGGTTATGACTATGGCTCCAATAAACGTATTATAAGTACTTAAAACTGATTGGCAACATTTGCCAACCGACCACTATTTAACATTTTATTTTAAAACTTATTATCTTAAAACTTATTACTTTAGAATTAGGTATAGACCCCTTATGACTGATCAACTCAAGCGCGCTATTAGCGCGGCGAAAACTGCCCAAACCAATGATAAACAAGCTGAAGCCACGCGCATCGCGAGCAGCAGTGCGGGTGATCAAACCTTCGATATGAGTGAGTCTTCTTACAAGACCAGTCACACCGCTGTGCGTAAGGCGCGACGCTTTGCTATGCAAGGGCTATACGAATGGCTGGTGACTGACCGCCGCTTCGACGCCAATGGCAAGCTTGGCTGGAAAGACAATGCCCCGCACGATATCGCTGCCCGTACGCGCGCCACCAATGCCATGCATACCGTCCATATCGGTTATTATCACGAAATGATGCGCGATATTCCAGAACAGATTGAGGCGCTAGATACGCTTATTAGCCAGCATCTCGATCGTGAAATCGACAAGCTTGATACTGTTGAACACGCCATTCTATTGATTGGCGCTTATGAGCTACAAAATCGCTTAGAGATTCCGTATAAAGTCGTGCTTGATGAAGCGATGAAATTGAACAATCATTTTGGTGCCACTGATGCGCATAAATTGATTAATGCCGTCCTTGATAGAATGGCCGTTGAGCTGCGTGCTACTGAAGTAGAAGCAGACACCAAAGCCAATTTACGCACCTCACAAAAAGTGGCCGCTAAACCTGTAGTAAACACGGATACTGCCACCAACACAGAAACCACTAAAGATAGCGCAGAAGAACAGCCTACCGCTTCAAACAAGACACGTATTAGTGCCAATAATGCCAGCGTCAAACGCAATAGCGCCAGTAAAGCCAGCGCAAATATTAGTGATTATAAAGCAAGCAAGCTGAGCAACGCTAAGAACAATGCTCAAACTGAGGCTCAGTTTGAGGCTCAAATCGACGCTAAGAACACTGCTGAAACAGATTCTAACGATGCAAACAGCCAAGACTAATTATGAATGAATTTGAGCTGATTGAGCGTATATTTTCCCAAATGCAAGCGGCACAGTCATTGTCCAGCAGTATCGATAAAGGCAGTGTCGAAAAAGGGATTGGTGATGATGCAGCAGTCATGGCCTTGCCTGCAGGGTCGCGCTTGGTTAGCTGTATCGATACCCTGGTTCAAGGTCGACACTTTAGTGCCGATTGGGAACAAGTTAATAAACTGGCTTTTGCCATTGGTTATAAAGCCGTGGCGGTTAATGTCTCAGATATTGCCGCCATGGGCGCAACTCCGCATAGTATTTTACTGGCACTAGCATTACCTAAACGCTTGGTAAATGAGCAATGGTTAGGCGAATTCGCTAAAGGTTTATTTCATGCTTGTAAATTATTTGGCGTGACTCTTATTGGTGGGGATACGACGCGTAATGACAGTTTAGTATTAAGTGTCAGCGCTCAAGGGTTGCTTGATGCAGACACGCCAGCCGTCTATCGCTCAGGTGCACAAGTCGGTGATAAAATATACGTATCAGGGTCACTTGGTGATGCTGCTTATGCGCTACAGCATCCTGATAATGAACAAGGCGCAGAGTTAGCCCATCGATTGCACATGCCAACCCCGCGTATTACATTAGGTGCAGCATTGGCAAAAATCGGTGTAAGCTCAATGATAGACATCTCCGATGGTCTCTATCAAGATCTTGGGCATATCTGTCAGCAAAGCCGCGTCGGTATGCGTATCAATCTGGAGCAGCTGCCTACCAGCAGGCCTTTGGCAAGCGTTGATTTAACCGAACGCTTGTTATGTCAGCTAGCAGGTGGTGATGATTATGAATTGGCTTTTACCTTGCCTGCTAATATCGAACCTCCTACAAGCAATACCCCAGTAACCTGTATTGGTGAGGTGACTGCATCAACAAATACTGTAACTAAAGATAGCAATGCAAATATACGTCCTGAGCTTTATTATCAAGGACAGCCTGTCACCCCGACCCATCCCGCACCGTTTTCTACTTGGCCCAATCTTACGGGTTACCAACATTTTGCAGGTTAATTCATGAGCGATCACGACCTCTCTAAGCCCGATATCCGTAAAGCCAACGACTGCCCACCCCTACCAGCAAATGCTACTACGCTTGACCGTGTGGTTTATTGGCTCGGTCTCGGTTTAGGCAGTGGCCTACCCCGCCGTGCTCCTGGTACTTGGGGCACAGTTGGCGGCTTAATCGTTGCCGTACCATTGTTAAGCTTGGGCTTTGTGCCGTTTTTGATCATCACCCTGTTATCCTGCATCTTTGGGGTTTGGATATGTGGACGCACTTCTGAGCTAATGGGCGGGCATGATAATCCGCATATTGTTTGGGATGAGTGGGCTGGTATGTGGCTTACCCTACTGCCATTATCCTATATGGGTGTCGCTAACGACAATTTTTGGCAAACGATAACGCAACCGTCTTTTATGAGTGCGCACATTATCGCGTTTATATTGTTTCGGTTTTTTGACATTATTAAGCCACCGCCAATTGGCTGGGCCGACAAAAAAGTCGCTGGCGGTCTAGGTATTATGTTAGACGATATTATTGCTGGAGTAATGGCAGCCGTTGTTTGGATAGTTATTTATATTGTTGTTTTTTGATGATTAGGTGATGTTAAATATTTGATCATGGTACTGACAGTTATTTATAACGTTATTTTCTAGGCTAAAATTACAAAGATGTCACGACATACCATTTTGGTTAAATGCTCATTTGCGTTATAATTCAAAATTATATTTTGTTACATTTGTAGGCTATTATGACATCTCCTCTTTCGGTAATTATTCTCGCGGCTGGCAAAGGTACGCGCATGCAATCGGCTAAACCAAAGGTGCTGCAGACACTGGCTGGCAAGTCGCTATTAAGTCACGTCCTTGACACTTGCCATCAATTAACCGTTGATGAAACCATCATCGTTCATGGTTTTGGTGGTGAGCAGGTAAAATCAGAAATCACCAACCAGTATGCACAATCATCAATTACTTGGATCGCTCAAACTGAGCAATTAGGCACTGGACACGCAGTACAAGTGACTTTGGCAGATTTACCAAAAGAAGGACAAAGCCTGATTTTGTATGGCGATGTACCACTGGTCAGTTGCCAGACTTTAGCAGCGTTGAAATCCGCTAATACTAACGGTATGTCTATGTTGACACTGACAGTAGATAATCCTTTTGGTCTCGGGCGTATCAAACGTGACCAAGCAGGTAATATCGAAGCCATCGTCGAACAAAAAGATGCCAGCGCCGATGAGCAACTGATTCAAGAAATTAACAGTGGTATTTATTGCGTTGACAACGCCCTACTGCATAAGTACTTACCAAAACTGTCTAACGACAATGCCCAGCAAGAATATTATCTGACTGATATCGTCAAAATGGCCGTCGCTGAAGATATTAATATTATTGCGATTGAGCCTGAGCACACCTTTGAAATTGAAGGCGTCAATAACCGCCAACAACTTGCCAGCTTAGAGCGTACATGGCAGGGAAAATTGGTCGCTGACTTACAAGAAGCTGGCGTACAGTTTGCTGATCCGACTCGTGTTGATATCCGTGGCACGCTGCGCGCTGGTCAAGACGTCTTCGTTGATGTCGGTGTGGTGTTCGAGGGCGATTGCGTATTGGGTGATAACGTTTATATCGAAGCGGGCTGTGTTATTAAAAACGCGAATATCGGCAACGCTTGCTATATCAAACCTTATTGTGTCATTGATCGCGCTGAAATCGGTGATGGCGTTGATATTGGACCTTTCGCGCATCTGCGTCCTGATACTATTTTATCTAATAACAGCAAAGTCGGTAATTTTGTCGAAATTAAAAAATCAACCGTTGGTCATGGCAGCAAGGTCAACCATTTGAGCTACATTGGTGATGCCACCATCGGGACAGATGTCAATGTTGGCGCGGGTACGATTACCTGTAATTATGATGGTGTCAATAAATCACAGACCATTATCGAAGACAATGCATTTATCGGCTCAAATTCTAGCTTAGTGGCACCAGTAAAAATTGGTGATACCGCTACGGTTGCCGCAGGCTCTGTGATTACAGAAGACGTTGATGCCCATGCATTGGCCTTTGGTCGCGCACGTCAAACCCAGAAAAACAACTTTCAGCGCCCGACTAAAAAATAACGGGCTCGCTGATCTTTAAGTCAATAACAAAGACTTTGAGCAAACTTAAGCAGTACGACAATGATTTGTGGTGCTGCTTATTTATATTTATAGATGAACGAAACATCATCGTGTGTTAAATCACTGAAGCAGTACCACGTGGAAACATTAAAAGTTAAAACATCAGATTTAAGGAATATCTATGTGCGGAATAGTTGGAGCAGTTGCTGAGCGTAATATCGCTAATATCTTACTTGAAGGGCTTAAGCGTTTAGAATACAGAGGCTATGATTCTGCTGGTTTGACCGTCATCCGTGATGGTGAGCTCCATCGTGAGCGTCAAGTTGGTAAAGTACAAGCGTTGGTCGATGCCGTGGCAGTGAACCCAGAGTTTTTCGATGGGCATATCGGTATTGCTCATACGCGCTGGGCGACCCATGGTGAACCTGCACAGCGTAACGCACATCCGCATGTTTCAGGCAAAATCGCTGTGGTTCATAACGGTATTGTGGAGAACTATGCCGAGCTAAAAGAAGAGCTAATGGCCAAAGGCTACGAGTTTACTTCGCAAACAGATACCGAAGTCGTCGCTCACCTCATTAACGATATCTATAAAGATACACCCGATTTATTAGAATCTGTTCGCAAGGTTATTCCGTTATTACATGGCGCATTTGCGCTTGGTGTTATCCATGTCGATTGCCCAGAAGAGTTGATAGCGGTACGTTTAGGCTCTCCGCTAGTGATTGGTGTGGGGATTGGCGAGAACTTTATCGCATCCGATCAACTGGCACTGCTACCGGTTACCAATCGCTTTATGTATCTAGAAGAAGGCGATATTGCCAAGTTGACTCGTAACAGTGTTCAGGTTTACGCTGACGGGGTCGAGGTTAAGCGTCAAATACATGAAATTGATGCCACCCAACACAATGCCGATAAAGGCGAGTTTAAGCATTATATGCTCAAAGAAATTTATGAGCAGCCAGACGCGGTCGCCCGTACCATTGAAATGGCATTAGATAAAGATGAGCCATCTAAACTGCGTGATGGTTTTTTACAGCATCATGAAGCACAATTAAAAGGCATTAAGCACGTACAAATCATTGCTTGTGGTACCAGCTACCATTCGGGTCTAATCGCAAAATATTGGTTCGAGAGTCTTATTCGCGTACCTTGTTCAGTCGAAGTCGCCAGTGAATTCCGCTATCGCAATCCGGTTGTGATCGATAACTCATTGGTCATCTGTATTTCTCAGTCTGGTGAAACCGCTGACACCTTATCTGCATTACGTGATATTCAAAAAAATACGCCAGTCGGACTGGTGAGCTTGGCGCTATGTAACGTACCAACGTCATCTTTGGTACGCGAGACTGACATATTTTTACCAACGCTTGCAGGACCCGAGATTGGCGTCGCCTCTACCAAAGCTTTTACCACTCAGCTTGCAGCTTTAATGTTATTGGTATTAAAAGTAGGCGTTACTCAGCAGCGCATGGCTGATGAAGACTTAACGACCTTAATTGATCAGTTACAACAGCTTCCGGGTCAATTGCATGCCAGCTTACACCTCGACGCGCCTATTAAAACCATGAGCGAGCATTTTGAATATAAAAAGAGCTGCTTATTCTTAGGTCGTGGTTTACAGTTCCCAATAGCGCTAGAAGGGGCGTTAAAGCTAAAAGAAATCTCTTATATTCACGCCGAAGGTTATGCAGCAGGCGAGTTAAAGCACGGTCCACTGGCCTTGGTTGATAAGGACATGCCTATCGTGGTGCTAGCGCCAAAAGACAGTATGTTTGATAAGCTCAAAGCCAACATGCAAGAAGTACATGCCCGTCACGGTGAGCTATTTGTATTCGCTAGTGAGGCTAGTAAAATGGTCGCTGAAGATAGAATGCATGTGGTCTATGTACCTGATGTTTGCGAGACGCTAGCGCCGATTGTTTATAGCATTCCAGTACAGTTATTGTCGTACCATGTGGCAGTGATGCGTGGGACGGATGTCGACCAGCCTAGAAACTTGGCAAAAAGTGTGACAGTCGAATAATATTTGTTAATTTTAAAGTGAGTAATGTTATTGAGTAATTACCTATCATACTAAGTAATTACTTATCATACTATTTTACGATACTAAATCCTTTGCTGTCTGATATTAACGAGATGGCGAAGGATTTTTTTTGTGAATAACAACCATAGAAAAGCTCAATAACTTGGATATACATTAGGGGCTGTATTCCAAAGCCAGTCTTATTATCGAAGGCAAAGCTATGATAGGTTGTCACAAATGTCTTTTGTGACATCAAAAACCCCCACTTTAATATCATCTAAATCGTAATAACTATACTGATAATCGAACCCCCTATTTATACCCTGAATGACTTCTGCTTCTTCACAGGCTAACTTGGTATGTTCGTTGCGCATTACCGTTTCAATCTCTTTTCTTTCGGCATCACTATAACCAGATATCTTCAGCTTATAACCGAAAGTAACCGTTGTTCCATCAAAATTAATTTGTTCTAAAGTGGTGACTTCATCAAGTACGCTTGGCAACTCTCTTGTTAACATATCGATATGACGATACATCTCTTGCACATTATGCTCGTGATCACTAGCCGTAGTAGCGCTTTTATCGTGAGCTAAATCGGAGGTATTATCGGAACAGGCGACAAGAGTTAGGAAGGCTGAAAGTACAGCCAATGCCTTAAGTTTATTAAACATAGTTATCCAAAATAATATGATTAGGGCGTGTCCTTATTTTAAATAAGACACGCCCTATTATACAAATATGAATACTTAAAGTAGCCCTTTATAAAGAAAATAACACCCCACAACGGTCAATAACAGCGCAAAACATTTTTTTAATAGCTGTGGTGATAGTATATGAGCGACTTTCGCACCTAGCTTAGCGGTGAAAAAACTCATGATGCTAATCCCTAAAAAGGCATAAATGTGCACAAAGCCAATCGTATTGGGAACACTAATTTGCTGCTGCATCCCAAAAAACATAAAGCCCAAAGCACCGGCAATAGCAATGGGCAGCCCACACGCGGCTGATGTGCCAACTGCCTTTTGCATGACTACCCCATAACGCGTGAGATAAGGCACCGTTAAACTGCCGCCGCCGATACCAAAAATGGCAGAAGCGATACCGATAACTCCACCTGCCGCTAATTGCTTAGGCTTTGAAGGCAACTCTGTATTAGCATAGTTGGCATTACTGACGTCATTAGCCTGATTAGCGGCCTGTTTTTTGCCACCAAAAAACATTTTATAGGCGACCCACAGCAAAAACACACCCACAATGAGCTGAAGATACAGTCCAGATATCTGTCCTGCAATGCCTGCGCCTAAAAAACAGCCAATCGCTAAGCCTGGTGCCAGGTTTTTAAAGACAGGCCACATGACGGCACCCTTTTTATTGTGTGCCATCAACGAGCTAATAGAGGTGACAATAATGGTCGCCAGTGAAGTACCTAGAGCCAGATGCATAATATTATCAGGACTGTAATCCATTTGGGTAAAGACGATAAATAACAGTGGTACGATGATGGTTCCACCGCCCACACCAAAAAGCCCTGCAGCAAATCCTGCTAGAGCGCCTATGATTAAAAAAATGATTAATTCCACGGGATAGTTGCTTCTCGGTTAAAGGATAATTTTTGTTAGATGATAAGCTCAGTTCAACTTTAAAACTTGGTAAGTGTCATAGTATACGGAAATTCTATTTAAAGAACTTCCCTTGCAAAGCTAAAATTGCGGTACAATTTTTTAACGCTTTTCATAACTTAAACGAGCTCCACTTGACCAACTTGATGGTAAGAGCGATTAAAATAAACCAAACTTTCATCAGTCCCGCCCTGTTGCTCAGCTTGTTTGATAGCGACCACTCGGCACATAAAGACACTATGGGTGCCCACTTGCTGAATGTCTTCAATCTCACAATCAAAACTGACCAATGCATCTTCTAAGACAGGCGCACCTGTTGCCAGCTCAGTCCAAGTGCCTTGCTCAAAGCGCTCATCAGAGCACAATTTAGAGGCAAAGGCATTGGATATTTGCTCGTGCTGTGCACCCAACACATTGACACTTAACATTTTATTATCAATAAAATGGGCATGTGAGCGCGACGTCTGATTCATGCAGACCAACAAAGTGGGCGGTGTGTCTGTGACGCTACATACCGCCGATGCCGTAAACCCATGAGCACCAGAGCTACCTTTTGTGGTAATAACATTAACGGCGGTCGTTAACAAAGACATAGCGTCTCTAAAGTCAGTTGCTTCAATCATTATCTGCCTCTTAAAATTAGTTATAGCCTGTCTATTGGCCGCGTTTAAGCAGTCAGCTCTTGACGAACAATGGCTGCGCCTGCACTTAGCGCTTCCAGCTTACCGCGTGCAACGGAGCGAGACAAGGGCGCCATACCACAGTTGGTCGACGGATAAAGCTTGTCGGCATCGACAAATTGCAGCGCTTTGCGTAGGGTATTGGCTACTTCCTCGGCGGTCTCAATGGTATCAGTTGCCACGTCAATGGCACCAATCATCACTTTTTTACCACGAATCAATTCAATCAAATCCATCGGTACATGCGAGTTTTGGCACTCTAACGAGATAATATCGATGCTTGACTGCTGCAATTTAGGAAAGGCTTTTTCATACTGGCGCCACTCTGAACCCAAGGTCTTTTTCCAATCATTGTTGGCTTTGATGCCATAACCATAACAGATATGTACCGCCGTCTCGCATTTTAGCCCTTCGATAGCGCGCTCTAGTGTAGCCACGCCCCAATCGTTGACGTCATCGAAGAACACGTTAAAGGCCGGCTCATCGAATTGGATAATGTCCACGCCAGCCGCCTCTAATTCACGCGCTTCTTGATTAAGAATCTTGGCAAATTCCCACGCCAACTCTTCACGGCTTTTGTAATGATTGTCATACAGCGTATCAATCATAGTCATTGGGCCGGGTAGCGCCCATTTGATCGGCTGATCGGTTTGCGCCCGTAAAAACTTGGCATCATCAACAAATACAGACTTTGTACGGCTCACCGCGCCCACGACTGTCGGCACACTCGCCTCATAGCGATCACGAATTTTGACCGTTTCACGCTGCTTAAAATCGACGCCATCGAGATGTTCAATGAAGGTGGTGACAAAATGCTGACGGGTCTGCTCGCCATCACTGACAATATCAATTCCTGCCTGTGCTTGTTCTTGCAGTGTTACGCGCAAAGCATCTTGTTTGGCTTCAATCAATTGCTTACCTTCTAATGCCCAAGGGGACCAAATTTTCTCAGGTTCTGCCAGCCAAGAAGGTTTCGGTAAGCTGCCAGCGGTTGAGGTTGGTAATAGTAATGTCATGTTTATTCACTTTTTATATTTTGATTGTATATTGGGGCTAAATTTCAGGGTTTTATATTTAGACCAGTTAGGCGGCGCGTTTTTTAACGGCAGGTTTTTTTACAGAATAGTTTGCAGCCCATTGTTCAAGAATGTCTTGATACGGCTTGATGAATTGTTCTTCTGTGAATTTGCCTTGCGTCACTGCCATTTTGCTGCGCTCTTCACGGTCATATACTATTTGAGTCAGTGAATAATCTTGGTATTTCAAACTCGGTTGGTAGACTTGACCTGCGGTAGAGTTGGCATTATAAATTTCAGGGCGATAAATCTTTTGGAACGTTTCCATAGTAGCAATCGCACTGATTAGCTCAAGGTCGGTGTAATCACTCAGCAAGTCACCCGCAAAATAAAACGCTAAAGGTGCAGCACTACCTGCAGGCATAAAATAGCGAACGGTTAAGCCCATTTTGTGGAAATAATCATCGGTTAACGAATAGTCATCTTGTTGATACTCAACCCCCAATACAGGATGCTGAGTGGCAGTACGATGATAGGTTTTACTGGTGGAAACACTGAGGCAAATTACCGGTTTTTTATTAAAATTGGCTTGATAGGCCTCTGAGTTCAATAAATATTGAAACAGTTTGCCATGTAAGTCGCCAAAGTCCTCTGGCGGTGGCGTTCCTGGATTTTTATCAAAATGTTCTAGCAGTACGACGCTAAAGTCATAATCGCGTACATAAGATGAGAAACTGTTGCCGATCATACCGTCAATACGAGTGTTCTCTTTATGGTCCACAATCGTTGTTTTCAACGTCTCGATAACAGGGAATGCATCACCATTGCCTTCGATATCCATGTCTGCAGAAATAATATCAACGTCAACAGAATAACGGTCCGCTGTCGGATTATCCCAATGCGCCAACGCGTTAAAACGATTATTTATCATTCTTAACGTTTTGCGTAAGTTGTCTTGACGATGCTCGCCACGAGCCAAATTCGCAAAGTTGGTGGTCAGACGCGTACTGTCTGCAGGATGATAGTTTTCATCAAAACGAATACTTTTAATAGAATAGCTGAATTCTTTACTCATGGTAATCCGCACCCTTAATCTAATCTCGTGAACTGAGATAAAACAAAATTTGTGTATGGAGTAAATCATAACCCAACCATGACATGAATAAAAACGATGTAATTTAAACCAAAGATGAGTAAAATTCATGGTTATAATTTTATTGTATAAAATAGAATGGAATAGCATAAAATTTTACTGTTGATCTAGGGCGTGTCCTCACTTTGAAAGTGGTGACAAAAAACGCCTTTCCTATATCTAATCGTAGTAAATAACTGCCCATAAAAAAGGCTAAAACTCACTATAATAAGTCTTAGCCCTTTTTATGTTTAGTCGCTATTTTTATTACTTTGCTACTCTCACTTGAATAGCCATTTTAACCTTTTATGATACCTAATTATGGTATTTAAGCTTACTTATCAGAAGCCGATTGCTCTTTACCGCTTGGAATGAGCCATTTCGCAAACCACCCTGACACATCATCCATCAAGGTATAGACCACAGGAATCACCACAAGGCTCAATAAAGTAGAGGTCACCAAGCCGCCCAATACTGCTGCCGCCATCGGTCGACGGAATGTCGGATCGGCATCCCCCCATCCAAATACCAGTGGCAACATGCCCGCGCCCATAGCAATGGTGGTCATAATAATAGGACGCGCGCGCTTACGGCAAGAATCAATAATGGCGTCAAAACGCGCCAAGCCACGACGCTGGGCAATCAATGCATAATCAACCAATAAAATAGAGTTTTTGGTGGCAATACCCATGAGCATAATAAACCCAATCATCGACGGCATAGACAGACTACTATTGGTAATCACTAGGCCGACAAAGGCACCGCCAATAGATAATGGCAAGGCCATGAGAATGGTGAATGGCTGCAAGATACGCCCAAACAATAAGATAAGCACACCCAAAATACAGACCACACCGATTGACATCGCTATCACAAAGCCACTAAAAAGCTCGGCCATATTTTCTGCTTGCCCTTGATCGATAATGGTAATAGAGGCTGGCAGTTTTTGCATACTAGGCACTGCTTTGACCGCCTGTACCAAGTCACCAAGTTCGCCATTGGCAGGCTGAACGGTGATACTAATCGCCCGCTCACGATCAAGTCGACTGATTTGCGCCGGCCCTGTACCAAAGTTTAGCGTAGCGACCTCGCCCACACGTACGCCCTGTCCTGCTGGTAACGCACTGGGTACATATAGACCCTCTAATTGACTGACGTTTTGTTTGGCAATATCTGGCAGGCGGATGACGATAGGAATCTGCCGTGTATCCAAATTGAGCTTGGATAAACGCTGCTCATAGTCACCAACGGTAGCCACACGTAATGTCGTCGCGATATCTTGGGTGGTCACGCCTTTATCCGCCATTGCCAATCTATCTGGCGTTACCGTTAGCTCTTGACGTGGCAGACTCCGGTCACTGGTCACTGAACCAGCGCTTGGTAACGCTCGAATCTCTGACATGATTTTCTGGGCAGTCTGTTCGAGTAACTGCGGGTTGGTACTGGTCATAGAAAAGTTATATCCCGTCTCACCGCCACTCGATAGACCGACCGTAAAGCGTGCGCCAGGTACTTCTGCCAACATATTACTAATTTTTCGCTCAATCTCTTGCTTAGATCCGCGCTCCGCCCTTGGCGCGAGTACCACATCCAGACCAGCGATATTTTCAGTTTTGCCACTACCTGAGCCAGAACTAGGACCCATAGATTCTTGAGCCTCGCCTACTGACGTAAAGATATGCGTCACTTCAGGCATGGCCAATATACGCTCGCTTGCCAGTGCGGCAACGCGCTCGGTGTCTTCAAGCGCCACATCAGGTGTCAGTTCAATCTCCACCCGTGTTTGGTCTATATCATTATCAGGAATAAAAGAAGTTGGCAGGAGCTTTACTAAAGCCAACGACGCTACAAACAATAACAAGGTAGCGCCCATCGTAATCCAACGATAATGCAACGTCCACGAGACCACCTTAAGATACCAGTCCATCAATGCACTTTGTTTTTCGACATGCTTTTTTTCTGGTCGTAGTATATAAGCTGCCATCATCGGCGTGATAAGACGCGCCACCATTAACGACGCAAAAATTGACAAAGCAGCCGTCCAGCCAAACTGGCGGAAGAACTGCCCAACGATACCGCCCATAAAGGCCGTGGGTAAAAATACAGCAATCAAGGTAAAGGTCGTGGCAACTACTGCCAAGCCAATCTCGTCAGCCGCTTCCATCGCCGCCTCATAAGGCGTCTTACCCATACGCAGATGGCGAATGATGTTCTCAACCTCGACGATAGCATCATCAACTAAAACCCCAATGACCAATGACAGTGCTAATAAGGAAATAATATTGAGGCTAAAGCCAAATAAATACATGCCCAAAAATGTAGGAATAACCGATAGTGGCAGTGCCACCGCAGCCACAAAAGTCGCGCGTATATTGCGCAAGAAGAGAAAAACCACTATAACGGCTAAAATACCACCTTCAATGAGCATGCGTAATGAAGACTGATAATCTTCAGCGATTGGTGTGGCTCGATCATAGACTTTTTCGATATTGATATTGCCCACATCTGCTGTCAGCTTGGCAAGCTCAGCATCAACCAGCTTCATCACTTCGACTTCACTGGCACCACGCGAGCGGGTAATATTAAATGCCACCACTGTCTGCCCATCAAGCTTAGCAATCGAGCTTGGGTCAGCAGCGCCATCAGTGATTTGCGCCATTCGCCCAAGCGCTTGCGTGCCACCGGTAGGAACGGCGACTTGCAAATCATTCAGCTCACTGGCGCGCTCAACAGCACCAAGGACACGGATGGTCTGAGTCGTTTTACCCACTTCCGCCTCACCGCCCGAGCTGTCTTGCTGGATGCCTGTGATTTGCTCTGATAACTGGGCAATAGAAAATTTTAAGCCACTCAGAGCGATAGGGTCAGCCGCCACGGTAATCTCGCGCTGTAGACCGCCGATACGGCCGACCGTACTGACGCCTGGAATGTCAGACAAACGCTTGGTGACGGTATCGTCAACGAACCAAGATAAGTCCTCCACATTCATATTTTCAGCCGCGACAGAGTAGGTAACGACGGGAAATCCTGCGGTTGAAACTTTGGTAATGATCGGGTCATTGGCCGCAGCGGGCAAATCACCACGCACCTCACCCACGGCCGAACGAACATCGTCGACTGCTTCTTGGATGTCTTTTTCTAAGACAAACTCGGTGACCATAGTCGCCGCCCCAGTCTGCAGCGTTGAGCGAATATGCTTGACGCCCTCAATACTGGTGAGCTTATTTTCTATCTTTTTTGCAATATCATTTTCAAGCTGTGAGGGAGCAGCGCCCGGTAAAGTGACCGTGACCACCACGGCTGGTAGGTCGATATCAGGAAACTGCTGTACCTTCATTTTCATAAAGCCATAAATGCCACCCAAGGTCAGGAGCACAAACAGCAATATGGCGACTAAAGGATTTTTAATCGAATAAGATGAGACATTTAAATTCATGAGCGCGCCTGCGTGGCAGCGGCATTGGCTTCTTTACCAGTTGCTTCTTTATTAACTATTTGGTTACTAGCCATGTCTTTATTTGCAATACTATTGGCCTGATTGTTCTTTTTATTCAGACCATCAACGATACGCACCAAGTCCCCATCGTTTAAAAAACTACCGCCTTGCTTTACAAGTCGACTCTCAGCTGGCAGGGGCTCTGTCACCGCCACACTATCGCCAAAGCGCTCACCCAAGGTCACGCGTTGTTGTTTGATACGCCCTATGTCTTGTCCGTTTTTGGTACTGATATTGGTGACTAACATCACATAATCATAGCCATCATTGCTAACGATAGCGCTATTGGGTATAGTTTGGGCATTGGTACTACCCAATAAAAACTCACCCGTTTGATACATGCCTGCCCGAACTTTTGAGTTAGCAGCAAGGCTGGCGTAGATCGTAATTTGGCGGTTGTCATCTGCAGTTGGAGCAATGCGGCTGACCTGCCCCATCACAGAGTCGCCTCCCGGTAAACCCACACGCACTTCCGTACCGACATTCACCTCACCAATGAGTTTAGGATCGATATCCGCGCGCCACTCTAAAATACCACCTTTGATAATGGTAAATAACGGCTCTCCACCAGCAACCATACCTACTTCGGCCATTTTTTCACTGATGACACCGCTGACGGGTGCGACCACTTTGGCATTATTAACACTCAAGCGCTGCGTGCTCAGCCGCGCTTTAGACGCTTGTAATGAAGCTTGCGCTTGCAATTTAGAGGTACGATAACGGTCGGCTTCTTGCTTACTAATGGCATCAATATCGATAAGTGGCAATACACGGGCGGCATCGGCAGTAGCATTGGCAAGCGTGGCTTCCGCTTCTGCAACATCCGCTTCTGCCTGCAAAACCTGCTGCTCCATCGCATCGGTATCAAATACTGCCAATACTTGGCCGGCTTTAACGCGCTGACCTTCTTCCACTAATATGCGCTCAATCGCCACGTTATTGACTTTAGCGCTGACGTTGGCGATGTCTTTGGCACTAATCGTACCGTCTGCACTGAGCGTATTGCCAATATTTTCTTGGTTTGGCATCACAGTTTCGACCGATAGTACGGCTTGTTGATCATTGGCATTATTGGCATCCGTACCATCACTTTGTGCAGCGGTAGAAGCTGGGAACTCATTATTCGCGGCTTTATTACCGCCCCAATATTTTCCAACCAAAACACCGATAACCAGCACAATTGCCAATACTGGTAGCAGCCACAGCGGAAACTTTGACGCGGGTTTATTCGCTGGCGTATTGGATTGGCGATATGGTGGTAGCTCAGATTCAGCAGATGGCTTCGGGTTGGTTTCTTCAACATCGCTCATGATAGCTCTCTATAAATACGGATAGTAATGACCATATAAGTATGGGTAATAATAAAATAGATATAAGTAAGATACTGATGCTAAAAAAATGACAGTGACAAGTAACGATAAATAGCCAGTCGCAATGGGTGTAAATGCGAGCTTGCTTGATTATAAATTTTGCTCACTGAAGAAAGCAGCAATTGCCTCTAAAACATTGTTTATAATTACAATAGTCTATAAATTTAGTGAGGATAGCACATATTAAGCCATCATTTTATTGTTATATATCGTGTTTTCTGTTGGTAAGTTTAGTGGTTGTAATTGATATCACATTGCAAAAAATTCTAAAAATAAGTGTTATTAGGTGTTGTATAGTCATTAAATAGCAAAAACAGAAGGTGAGTAAATTGGGTTAGCTGCAAATATCATTTATGGTATCTGAATTAGAAAATATAAACGCACACCTTTAAAAGTGTGCGTTTATATTTAAGCCCATTTCTTCAATCATTTATGAACGCTACATTAGAAACGATAGCCTACGCCAAGGAAAGTAATATAGGGGTCGATATCTAGGTTAGTCTTCGCTTGAATCAATTCTTCACCCATATCATTTTCGACTGTAATAGTCGTATCACTGTCCAGTTTTGCATAGGACACAGAACCCACCCCAAACCATCTGTCATTAAAGTCATAAGTGGCGCCCAGCGTAACGATAGGCGCAAAGGCGCTGTCTGCCTCAACATCCACGCTCATCTCCTGATTGGATTTCACATTTTCTAGCGCAGCGCCCGCTTTGTCATCTTTGATATTCTGAATTTGATGTCCAGCCATTTCTAAATCTTCACGAATGCCATTATTTAGCTCAATGTCGTTAAAATAGGCATACATAACCCCAGCACCGACATAAGGGCGAAACTTATTGACCCCAGATTTACCAAATTGATATTGCACCCCAGCTGCCGGTAGCCATGCGCGAGCACTCGATGACACACCATCGCCTTGGGTCAAATCGGTAATAGGGATATCCTTTGAAATATCAAAATCACCTAACAGGGGTCCTGCTGCACCACTCGGGCTGACCTTACCCGTTAGCGGTGCAAACACTTGGCCTTGACCTAAAATATCCACTTTAGGGGGTATGCCAGCTTTGACCTCAATTGACCAATTATCACTGAGATAATAGTTAAATAAGAAGCCAAAAGTATCGACATCATCAGCCTCCAGACCTGTGCCAGCACTGGTCCAACTTTCTAAGCCGTTAATTTCAGTCGTACCAGAAACATCACCCAATACCGGAACTTTGGACAAATCCGTTTCAGCCCCTAAAGCGCCTAAGGTGCCATCTATTAGTCCGAAACGATCTTGATCTTTAACTAAAACCTCTCTTACCGTTTCAACTTTTACACTACCATTGTCAGCAACCACTCCATTTTTAGCAGCGGTCGTGGTTTGCATCGGATTGGCTTTGCCTTGCGGTGAAGCGTGCAACCAACCAGCAGAAACTGAAAAGCGTTTGAAGCTGCCATCGGTTTTAAAGTAATCGAATTCAGCAACAGCAGATTGACTAAATAACAATGGTACCGAAATGGCACAGGTGAAGGTGAATATCTTTTTCATGAAACATCCTTGTATGAAACCTCGAACAGATAAACGGATAAGACACGGGCTAGCACTATTAAGCCAGTCGAGTTTCCAACGTCCTGTCAGAATTCGTTAATTCACTCAATAGCTTAATTTTTGAAAGCGTATGGTTTTTGCAAAAACGCGGTAAAAAGTAAAGTATGAGTAAACAATGAGCCGCCAGACTGCGGTCAGTGCCATAAACTGCCACATTAATATCTTCATATCAATATAGAATACTGAACTGATAAGTAGATATTCATCGACAAGAATACAAAGAAAGAATCTTAACAACATTACTTTGACTTAAGATAGGATAAGTTTTTTCAGCGCTTATTAAAGGTTTTTTACATCAACAAACCTTTAAATATCAGTAATTAATAACGTAGAAGTTAAGAATGTGGATTTAGAAAGCTAAATACTTGGTCGAACCAAAACAGTGTATTATTTACAAACTAATGTCGTTAAATTTTAAGTAGGTAGATATAAGCAGTTCTAAATAAAATCGATACGATGGCAGGTTAGCAGCCACGAGCTACGGTTATAAAGGTAAGCATGAGAAAGATAAGAGTGAAGAAGATAAAAAATGGCTAGCGTTAAGCATTAGTATAACGACTGGCTTCTGGCATCCAGCGGTGAATAAGCTGGCTGACATCGGCTTTGCGTGCGGGGTCAGCAATGAGATGCTTTGCCAAACGCTGCGCAATGGCAAATAGCTGCTCATCACGGATGAGGTCGGCTAAGTAATAGCCGATATTACCCGTTTGGCGTTTACCCAACAACTCACCAGGGCCGCGCAGCTCCAAGTCTTTTTGGGCAATGACAAAGCCGTCTGTGCTATCGCGCAATACATTTAAGCGCTCAGTACCTGTCTCTGATAATGGCTTTTGATATAGCAGCACACAGTAGCTTTTGGTCGAGCCACGTCCGACGCGCCCGCGTAATTGGTGTAATTGCGACAGACCCAATCGCTCCGCATTTTCGATGACCATCAGCGAGGCATTTGGCACATCGACACCGACTTCAATCACCGTTGTGGCAATCAGCAAATCAAGCTGACCTGCTTTAAATGCTTGCATAATGGCTTGCTTTTCAGCAGATTTCATTTTGCCATGCACCAGTCCGATACGAATATCTAAGCGCGCATTTAAATCTTCATAAGTGGCTTCGGCAGCTTGAGCATCTAGCACGCTAGATTCCTCTACCAGCGAGCAGACCCAATACGCTTGCCTACCCGCTGCACAATTAATGGCAATACGTTCAATCACCTCATCGCGGCGGTTACGGTCTATGGTTACCGTGGTAATTGGTGTACGCCCCGGTGGTAATTCATCGATGATTGAAGTATCCATATCGCCGTAAACACTCATCGCCAGCGTGCGTGGAATCGGGGTTGCCGTCATAATCAGCTGATGCGGGGTGCTATTAGCCACGCCTTTATTGGTCAACGCCATACGTTGCTCGACGCCAAACCGATGCTGCTCATCGATGATTACCAAGCCTAGTTTGGCAAACTGCACTTGCTCTTGAAACAACGCATGAGTACCAACGACAATTTGGACACTATTCTCGCTGACTGCTTCTAACGCTTCGCGGCGCTGTTTTGCCGTTTGCTTACCCGCCAGCCAGCCAACCCCAACTCCTAACGGCTCAAACCACTGTTTAAAATTCACTAAATGCTGCTCTGCTAGGATTTCTGTCGGCGCCATGACCGCCACTTGCCAGCCACTATCGAGGGCATAGCCAGCCGCACCTGCCGCGACTAAGGTTTTGCCAGCGCCTACATCGCCTTGTACCAATCGCAACATCGGTATTGAAGTCGCCATATCAGCAGTGATATCTTTCATCACTCGCTGCTGCGCCCCTGTTAAATCAAACGGTAATGCCGCAAACAATTCATCCGTTAATGGACTTTGCGTGGCACATTTAGGGGCTTTGTGCTGATGCAGTTGCTGACGACGATATAATAAGCTCAGCTGGTGCGCAGTCAACTCTTCGATAATAAGGCGCTGACAGGCAGCATGGGTACGCGCACCTAGTTGAGTAAGTAATTGATATTGCCGACCAGCGTCGGTATAAGTAGGCGGCGTATGCAGTAATACCAAGGCTTCAAAGATGGTCAAATTATAGACATTATTATTGGCTGTGCTCGCAGCGGTGGTATTGATATTATTGTTGGCATCATAGATAGTGGGACTGGTTCTATTGACGCTATTATTATTGCTATCACCAAAACTGCTATCACTCAAACTATTGTCAGGCACACTACGTGCCAAGGTAGAAAAGATATCTTCTGAATAACCGGTAGTTGTTATCGATAATTTAGCTGCCTGAAACGGCACCAATGGCAAATCCGCCACCACCGAAAAATCCTCAGGTGTAAACAAAGTCATCGGTAAGCCCTGACTGCGAACCGTTTGCAAGGCAAGCTTGATGAGCGTACGCAGTTTATTTTGATGTAAGCCTTTGACGCTAGGATAAATAGGCTGCAAACCAGTATTTACGATGGCTTCATTACTATTAATAATTTGATATTCAGGATGATGTATCTGCTTACCATAGCGGCTAACTTTGACTTCGCCAAACAATTGCAGCTGGGTCCCCAGACTCATGGTTTGTGTCAGACCACGATACACCTTAAAAAACCGTAGCGATATCGTACCAGTATCATCATCCACAATCACAGTCATGCCACTGCGTTTGGTATCAACGTGCACCACGCGACCAGTAATCAGTGCAGCTTGACCATGCTCCACATTGGCTATTGAGACCAGTCGGCTGCGGTCTTCATAATCGCGTGGCAGATGCAGCAGCAAATCAAATATCCGTTTGATATTTAATTGTGCCAATTGCTCTGCTACTTTTATGCCGACACCTGCCAGCGCTGTCACTGGCATATCTAACGCTGAGGCTGGCAACTCAGACCTAGAATGGGCTGATGAATTGGCTAAAGAGTGGTTCACCGATATTGGCATCAAGGATCCTAACGATGTTTGTTAATGTAAGTTTTTGGACC
>NZ_JBQSXN010000034.1:0-32676 GCF_052378235.1 Psychrobacter sp. AOP3-A1-26 | reverse complement strand
AACCTATTAAAGCGGTTGTAGGCAGTTTTCCATGGACATAGCTCACTCGGTATATCACGCCACGGGGCGCCTGTACGAAGTTTCCACAGTATGTCTTCCATGACTTGTCTGTCGTTTTTCTAAGTATGACAGCCATGAGCTTTCATGGTACTTTGGAGTTGTTCCCATGTATTATCTGTGAGCACTGTTCTTGCCATATGTAGAGGGCCGTGTTTGAAATAGTCTCTATATTTTAAGGCTTTTGAACCTACTTTTCTAGATTAGGGACACGCCCTAGTTACTTGGCATGTCATAGTGATTTGCGATTAACTCAACAGTGCGCAATTGGGCGCGTCGCGAATAGCCCTGTACCACCATCATGACCTCATCGACCTCTGTCTGCTCCTGAAGATCCTCCAAACCTTTTGCTACCTCGGCAGCAGTACCATGAAGGGTTTGATCAGTATACTGCTCAATAATCTGGCGCTCTTGTACATTGCCTTGAAAAGCCGCGACTTCATCAGGTGGCAGTAAAGCAAAAGGCTTGCGCTGGAACATTCTTAACATTGCCATGGCAGACGACGTTGACTGGCGACGCGCCTCTACAGGATCTTCGTCCGCAATCGCACCAATGCTGACCAAACTGTATGGCTTAGCTAGAAATTTTGATGGACGGAAATTCTCTCGGTAAATTCGCATGGCATTTAAAACATCAGCACTGCCAAACTGCAAAGCGAACGCATAAGGTCTGCCAAGCTGTGCTGCCAAATGCGCAGAGTAAGTTGATGACCCCAAGATCCAGACATCAACTGTGGTCTTCGATGGTGGCACTCGATTTTGCTCGGCCTGCCATGGGCCTGGCACCGCATGAACCTCACTATAAGGATGGTCTTTTGGAAAGCTGTTTTCTAAAAACCCCAACAACTCTGCGACTTGCTGAGGAAACTCATCGTTTGCCGCATGGTGACGACGCAAAGCTGATGCCGTTGCGCCATCCGTACCTGGCGCCCGTCCCAAACCCAGATCAATCCGTCCTGGCGCCAGCGCATCGAGCATACCGAATTGCTCAGCTATAACCAAAGGCACATGATTCGGTAGCATGATGCCGCCTGCACCAAGCCTAATGCGCTCGGTTTCACCAGTCAGCCGAGCCACCATCATCTGCGGAGAAGGAACTGCGGCGCCCGGCATCGCATGGTGTTCAGACATCCAAAACCGCTGAAACCCTCTTTTATCCGCCAGTTTTGCAAGCGCGATCATCTCTTTAAAGGTGTCCTCTGCCGTGTGACCAACACCAGTGAAGGCATTGTCGAGCACCGAAAGGACGAAAGGTGCGCTACCTGAATGATTTGGAATATTCATAAACTATCTCAGTTGTACAATATTGATTACGCATGGCAACACACTGTGAGCATTGCCACACAAGGAATATTTAAAAAACGACTCATCAAGCACTAGAACTTGTAGTACTGACCATCATCGGGAACAAGCGTACGTTGTTTATCCAGATGTTTTTCCTCGATAAAGCGACGCAGCTCTGCCTTCGATAATGCTGCGTGATTGACCGTATCCATGTGCACATTAATTATCTGAGCATTAGGTGAGAATTTATACGCACGGTATACATCGTCTTTGCCCATGATGATAGAGTCATCGACAAAGGTAGTCAGCTTCGCGTAGCCTGTATTCAGGATGACCACATCAGGCTTGTAGCGAGTCAGCGCATTCTCTACTTCCTTATCCCAAATGGTATCTCCTGCGACATAGACGGTCTTGTAGTTAGGCTTCTGGAACACAATTCCCATCGTTTTGCCAAGTGACTGAGCAAGCGCTGGAACTTTGTACATCTCATCAGTACCATGCTGCCCGATGGTTTTATTGATTCTAGTACCTTTAAATACAACGCCTTTTTCTGTCAATACTCTGACATCGGTAAAGCCATCTTTACGCACGGTGGTCGCATCAGCTTCATTTTGGGTAAAGATTGGCATGTCACGAGGGACGAGGTTGCGAGCAGCTGGATCCCAGTGGTCTGCATGTAGATGGGTTAAAATAATAGCATCGGCTTTCAGCACCTCTGCAACAGATACCGGCAAATCTACCATTGGATAGCGTATTTGGCTATTTAACGTATCTGCAAACCCTGGATAAGCGTTTTTAGCCGCGAGCATCGGATCGACTAAAAACGTGGTGCCAGCATAATCGAGCTTGATCGTGGCATTACGGATTTGCTGAAATTCCACCGTATTGGTCGCCGTCTGTTTTACGGCGTTAGAATTTGCTGCTGGACTGGCAAAGGTGGTACATGCCGTTAACAACATCACGCCACTTAATAGTGTGGTGCTAGTCAGTAATTTTGCTATCTTCATAATCTTTACCTTATCGATGAGAATCTTATTGAGGAATCTGTTTTACAACTTAATGAGGGTTTGATTAACTACTCAGGATTAACGCGCAATCCACGTTTGGGTATCAATCACTTCGCCATATAGAAACTCAATCGCTGCCATGATGGTGGCATGAGCATGAGCGGCGGGTACGGTCGTGCCATTAAATTCAAGATCAAGCGTGGCACAGGCATCATGGACCGTAGTGGTGGTATAACCAAAGTCCACTGCCGCACGAACCGTGGCATCCACACACATATGGCTCATGGCGCCAATTACGGTCACCTCTTGAATACCCTCTTTATCGAGCAACTCTTTCAGAGCAGTCTCACGGAATGAATTAGGGTAATGCTTCACAACGACGGCTTCACCTTCTATCGGTTTTACCTTCTCATGGATCTCTACACCAGCGGTATTAGGCGTAAATATCGGCGCATCAATAGAGGGCATTTCATGGCGGATATGAATGACGGTATGGCCTTTTTCTCTAGCAGACGCAATAACCAAAGCTGCATTATCAGCGGCTTTGTTAATATCAACGAGTGATAATTTACCTTGCGGAAAATACTCATTTTGAATATCTACAACGATAAGTGCTTTTGTGCTCATGATGATTCCTTTTTTTATCAAAGTGACTGTATAGGCGTATATTTTACAAGCTCTATGCTACACTAACGAGTGGCTACATCGACACATAAGAGGTTAATAACGACATATGAATCAAAACCATACGATTGAAATCGGCTTGATTGTCTATGAGAAAGCACAAATGGCGGCCATCCTTGGGCTGACTGATTTACTGATGGTGGCCAGTAAACTCGCTGCCGAACGTCAAGATACAACCGATCTGCCTTTACAGGTCAGTCACTGGGAAATTAAGGGTTCTGAGCAGCAGCCTACGTGTACTTTTTCGAGCAGTCCTGATAGCGTAGGAAAACTAGCGGTCGTTATCATTCCACCCACGTTAGAGGCGCCAACTACAAAGCAAGCGGCAGCACCTTGGCTAGAATGGCTAAAAGAGCAGCATTCGACAGGGGTGATACTGTCATCCGTCTGCGCTGGTGCTTTTTTACTGGGCGAAACAGGACTACTCTCCAAGCGCAAGGCAACCACGCATTGGGGTTATGTAGAAGAGTTTGAACAGCGCTTCCCCGATGTCGAACTTGATGTCGATCGCATTATTATCGAAGACGGTGATATTGTGACCGCTGGTGGCGCGATGGCTTGGACAGATTTAGGACTTAGAATGGTTGACCGCTTTCTTGGCTCACAGGTCATGAATGAGACCGCTCGTGCATTGTTAATTGACCCCTCAAGGCGTGAACAATGCTATTACAGTGCGTTTTCTCCCAACCTCACCCATGGTGATGCCGCCATACTAAAGGTTCAGCATTGGCTACAAAAAACAGAAGCGCAGGATATTTATTTATCCACCCTAGCCAGTTGTGCGCAGTTAGAGGAGCGTACTTTTCTGCGCCGTTTCCATAAGGCGACGGGCATGACATCAACAGAATACTGTCAGCGATTACGCATTGGTAGTGCAAAAGACTTTCTACAGTTCTCTTTAATGCCTGTTGAGCAAATAGCGTGGAAGGTGGGTTATAGTGATGTTAGTGCGTTTCGTAAAATATTTAAGCGTATTGTTGGTTTGACACCAAGTGAGTATCGACGCAGATTTACTCTGAATAAAGAGTGACCCCTGCCGTCAAATCCGTAGAACCAAACTTGGGAGATTTTAATTACGCAGCTTGACGATAATAATCAAACCACACCTGTCTTGGCGATTTATAGCTCAAGCCCTTTTGAATTCTAGTCTCACTGCGAGCACAGCTCTTGCCTTGCGTCGCTGCAAAGCAGTGCTTTGCTAATCGTTCCTCATGTAGTACAGCTCGATGTATCTAATGACATCGGTAATAGCGGCAAATCTAGTTTTATAATCTCTATGATATACCATCTCATTCTTCAATATGCCCCAGAAGCTTTCTATCGGAGCATTATCAAAGCAATTGCCTTTGCCACTCATTGAGCCTATAAACTGGTGCTGTTTAATGATCTTATGATACGCATGGCTACAGTATTGACTACTGGCTCCTGTCGTCAAATCCATAGATATAAAATTGAGAGGTATCAATTAGTCAAACCATCAACAATCAGCAAAAAATGCAAAACATAACTCATCAGAGCCGAAGATAATTTTGAATTACCCTTCTGCTTCAGCGGACTAATAACCGTTAGTGCATAACCATTATAGGTTCCCAAGCTAGTAAGCTCGCTTTCAAAACTAGGAACTTTTTGTCTAAACTCTTCTATACGTTTGATCTGAGCAGCCTTATTGACAACAGGACGATACGCTTTTTTATTCTTCTCATTAATATAAGGCTCCGACTCAATACAGCTGATATTTACCCGCCAATGTTTACTGGGTAGAATTTGACACATGATTTTTAGATAGCTATAAAACAGCTTTTCTTGCTTAAAGCTAAAGCGAATCTCACTTTTTGAAGTATTGGTTTTCTCATAAAATACCTTAAGCATTTGTTTTATTTCACGCCTACTCGCTTTGGATGTATAAAGCACCTCAAGGTTATCAAAACATTGATACACCAGCGCTTGCTCTTCACGATAATGCAGCGGCGTTGGCGCGATTACAATATGATTGGAGCCTTGTTTACGCCTTTTTGAGATGAGCTTATGATTAAGCGTTCCATCGTCATTTTTTACTAAGCTCAGTGCGCGCTCATAAATCATTAACGCATCATCATACCTAAAGTTTAAACGACTAGCGTCCCCGAGTGTTTGACCATCTTCAAGGTCGCATAAAAGCTTTTCTATCGTCTCACGGCTATATCTACCAAACACGGCTGAAGACTGCTCTTTATCCGTATCGATAATACGGCTAGTTGAGTGAGGTGCTTTTACCTCATAATCAGCAAGCTTTAGTTTCTTACACTCAATCTTACGATTCACATATGATCTGATCTTACTAAGATTGACCTTGTCATCTCTACTCTCTAAAGCAAGCGTATTATGCTGTTTTAGATCCATACGACTGGTGCCAATCAGCTTGTTAACTACATCTAAAGGTAGAGTCAATTTCGCCTGCTGCAATTGATGGCTTGCGATAAGATCAGCAACGTGTATATAAGAACTAAAGGTAGTATTGAGGTCAGCATGACCTGCAAACTCCATGAGAGCATCCCAATGGTTGGTTGAGACACGACGCTTTTTACCTAAAAAGTGGGTTTTAATCTTGACGATTTGCATCTCATCATAACCTGTAAATTGCTGAGCAAATGTAGGATTGCATCTGAGTATGAGCGCCATATTAGATATTACATTATGGCGAAAGCTGTGCATGGTTAGATCATGATAAGCGGTGTTTTCTAGTATGCGTTTTAGTGGCTGCTCAATACTATGACGAGACAATGGAGAGGACTGATATGCCAAAGTAAATAAGTAGCGAGAAGACTGATTCTCTTTTAGATGAAAGAGTTTTTTAAACATCTCTATTTCTTTTGGCAAGAGTAGTAGGGATAAACAAATTCGCCGGGTACCATCATCTGATTTCAAGTCACGATGGGCATTTGAGCGAACAATAACGTTGTATTCCTTAAATCCTTGATTGTCGTATTCAATATCTTTAACTTGTAGCCCTAATATCTCGCTGATACGCATGCCGGTACGGTATAGCAATATTGTGACGATACTAAGTGCTTGCTTATAGTAATCACTCAGCCTCTCTTGCTCAGCGATACAATTAAGAATATTGTGATAAACCTGATTAGGTATGAGATAACTGGATACTATCTGTGGATCACCGCCACCTCTAATGTCGATATCAGGCGCTTGGTAATACCTTTTCAAAGAGTGATGCAGTGAGCAGATAACCGTTTTAGTAAACCCTAATTTATTTGGGTTCTTCTCAGCAATGATTTCGTTATATAGATAGTGGTAGTCATGCTTTGAGCATTGCATGAAATCAGTTGTACGCGTCCCTGCAATGAAGCCATTACCAATCTCAGACAAGTATCGTTTTAAAGTATTGATTTTATTACCACTGGTGAGTAAATCTAGCATCCATCTCACCAGTCGTTCTTGATTTGGATATAGGTTTTGGGTCAATAGACTTTCTAACTGTGATTCAACTTGTCTTTTATCATTATTGAGTATGCTGCGTATTTCTTTAACCGCATCGGACCTAAATCTTTCAACCTTCACACCAACAAGTGAGTCCTTAGCACTATTACTAGATTCAATGACTAATTTACTAACGTGTTCATCTGATAAAATAGCATTGGGCGTTTTAATACTTTGAAAGTATCTAATCCACTGGTCTATTGGCATTGAGGTTTGCTTTTGCTGACCTATTAGTACTTGCACCAGTTGAATGTCTAAATACACTTCTGGCATAGTCTGCCAATAGATGGCAATGTGCCGTAAGTAGCTAGACTTATGGATGGAATTAACCGTAAAATTTTCTCCAATATACTCCCCTAGTCTTCTGACTACTTGATGATATTTAGGAAACTCGTTTTGCACTTGATACTGGCATTGTAGTTTGAGCAGCCATAAGCGACTGATATCATCTATGATGATCAGGCGTGTGTGATACACTTCATCTAAATCGTTTTCTGTAGTAACAAGCTCATTGCCATAGTCGGATGATAGTAGCCTGATCGGCATGACCAGCATGTCATCAGTCATCTGATAGATAGGCTTTTTTTGCTCTAAATGCTCGTAAACCTTTTTGAGTAACTTTTCATCGTTATATCCTGCAAAACTAATGAGTGAGAATAAAAACCAGCTGACGCTATCAAGTAATGAAAAGGTATTTTTCTGCTGCCACTTATCAAACGCTTGTGCGACAATACTCTGGGCTGTAGATAAATATAGAAACGTCTCAAAATCATTGATATTTTTAGGACGCTGCGGACGTACCGCAATTATTGGCTTTGGTAGTAACGGCAGCTGTCTTTTTTTACGCGCATCATTAATTCTATCAAAAAAGCGCTTGCGCTCGAATAATGCAAATGGGATAAGATACGCTGAAACGCACTTTTCAATCTCGTCATAAAGCGCTTCATATAAACCGTATATCTGCTTGTCTGTTATTACCTCTGACGATTGATACTCTTTAATAAAAGCATCCCAAGCGTTTTGACACAGCTCTTTTGTATGCTGTAATGCCTGCTTGCGCCGATCTTGCGCTTGTTCTGAGCGCCTCAAGTGACCATGTAGACTATCCGGCTGCATCTTTGTCATAAGATAA
This sequence comes from Psychrobacter sp. AOP3-A1-26, assembly GCF_052378235.1. Taxonomy (NCBI): domain Bacteria; kingdom Pseudomonadati; phylum Pseudomonadota; class Gammaproteobacteria; order Moraxellales; family Moraxellaceae; genus Psychrobacter; species Psychrobacter sp. AOP3-A1-26. Next base: position 25,041 of record NZ_JBQSXN010000034.1, on the reverse strand, counting down.
CCTGCTCTAATTCCAGCTCTATTGCCAACTGCTGGTAAGGTTTTTTAGCGTCTAATATATGCCCTATAGACAGTGCTGAGTTTTTTCGCCACGCTTCTTGCCCCATCATTTCATGACCAAAAACTGCCAAAATGACAGCTTCATCTACTCCCCGTTCATGTAAAAACCGTTGTCCCACATGGCGTGTCCAATCTGGCTTAAAGCGAAAATGAGTATCTAACTCTTGAATAATAATAGCTGGTCTAAGCGCATGAAATCTGCCTTTCTTATCTATAAAGTTGAGTAGCGGCCTTTGGTAATCAAAAACCTTACTCACCTCTATACTAATGTTAGTATCTAAGCGTCCATAACGCCGAGCAAAGCTTCTTAAGTAACGTAAGAAGTTTTGAATAGCTTCCTGTAGAAATGCACAAATAGGCACTAAGCGCTGACTACTCGCTGTCGCCCGCTCCTCCTTATCAGAAATCCACATGATACCGGCTTGCAAGTTTATTTGGCTGAGATAACCTGGTGCGCCTTCTACCGCTCTTATTGAAGTCAGCAAAAGACACACATGCCATAACCATAAGTTATAAAAATTAAACTTTTCCCTATAGTTGTTAGTAGTTACTACCTTTTGCTGTAGGTAACTCATGAATTGCTTCACTATTGGATAGTCAGGGCTGTTTTGACTACCTATAGCCTCATCATTTGGTGCGACCTTGGATAGATAATCAACCAAGCTAGATTTGTTTTTATAACAGCGGTCAGTGAGAATCTTAATCGCATTATAGTAAACCTCTTCTACCTCTTTAATCTCATGCGAGCTATACCAAGTATCTGCTCTTTTTTTACTGTTGCGTGAGGTGATGATAGTAGCCAGTTGAGTGCTACTGACTTGATAAATTAAAATGGTGTAAAGTGACTTTTTAATCCGACCCAAACTAATCAGCGGTAACTGTAGCGATACTCGTAGCTCAGCAATAACTTCATTAACCAACGCTGAATCTGGGTATCCTTTATAGGTTAAAAAAACCCCCAAAGCTTCAGGTAATGGTAGTTTGAACTGTGTTAGCCGATTAGCAATAACAGACTCTACCCCTACCGTTCTAATGCGCAGCGGCGTAATATCTAAATTGATAATGAATTCGTACCTTGTCCTGCGATTACTGATATCAGTGATTTTTTTATAATTGTTATTGATATCTTCAGCAAGTCTAGCGACTGAATGACCGGTGTATAAAGCAAGCAGCAAATAAACAATCGCGCGCTTTTTGTCCCTATCGCCTCCACCATCTTTGCAATCGTCAAACCATTGCCACAGCTTAGCGGTTATGTTTTGAATAGTAATGAGCGATAACTGACGAATATTGCTGCTTACAAATCGCTCATTCTTATTAGCATGAGCATACTTCGCCCTTGTTCTTCGAGACATCTGATTGTATGAGAACTTTTCATGATCCGCTAACTTTGTCTGATCGAGATGAAAAAATCAGGGACCGGATCATCTAAACGTTCACGATAAATATCGTTATTATTTTTTGTTTGCTCAAAGCTTGTGACTGATATTAGCTCATCCGCATCATCATCGACGTCTGTGTGCATGACGTGCTGGATACTAGGTTTATCAATTCTGCTTCTTTTGGTCTGTTTTCTGCCGGAGGAAGTGCGCGTTATGCTATCTCTATTATTAAACGCAAAATCAATGGTTCGATATATTTTGATAAATGATTTGAGATTAGGGTCATTCGTATTCTCAAGTTCGATTCGATAACTCTCAAACCTCTCATAGGTAGTCTGTAAGCTATCAGCTTGTAGCATCAAGTAACAGTGATCCCAAAGACTGTGATTACCACTATTTGGATTCATCCATTTTCTAGCTTCAGCAGTAGTCTCACTAATACGATTAGGTAGTTCATTCTGAGCAAAATAGATAAGCAGATGGCATAATTTTGCGACCCACAGCCATTCTTCACTTGGATTGTTGATATCAAGGTTTGGTAGATGATAGGTACTGGCGATAAAGGCTCGAGTGAGATTTTCGGGCTTAGTCAACTTACGATCATAGGATTGGTATATTTTTTTAAGATACGCTGAAGTCAAAGCTTTTGACTGTTCCGCTTCTACGTTGATGTCCATAAAGGCATTCGAGACTAAACTAGCGACGGTTATAAAGAAATGACGGACATCAGTAGTATAGATGTCCTTAGTATCTGGTATCAGCGTCTCTACGTTATTAATTATTATCATAGCGAACCTCACCAATTAGTTCAGAGAAAGATGGTATTTTCTTGGACTGCTGATTACGGTATAGACTGGTTTGGTAGTCATAATGATGACGCTTGAGACCTTTAATATCTAGAATGTGCTGTATGGTCAGAGGTTTATTAAATAGCGCTTGTTGCACTTGAGTAGGCATATCACTTTTTATAGCCTCAAATATTTTTGGGTCAATAGGATCTACATTGGTAAACTCGTTCATCAGACAAGACCAAGCACGTCGCTCAATTTCTGCTTTAGAAGGGTTTACTCTTCTAATTGAGATTTCAGTGCCGTCCATTAGCAAACCTACTTCTCTAAAACCTTCAAAAAAATAATACCGCTCGTCTATCTCAACGACTTCTAATAATAGTGTTCTATCTGAGAAAAACGCATTAACCTCAGCTTCGAACAATTCGCAGAATATCTGATAAGGTTTACCGGCACATTCGTGCACTACCAAATTGTTTTTTATGGCAATGCTTTTGACGCTTCGCCTCACTACTTTTTTGGTACTCTTCGCCATGATCAATGACCTATATATCAGAGGTATATCCCATACAAAATTATTCACCCACGATAGGGTAGGCATGCTAAAATATCTTTGGTTGGTGTCATAATACCACACTAAACTAGTGACCAAAAATATGTTTAATACGCCAATCTACTTACTATTTGAAAATAATTAAGTATAATAAAAATCTTGAAACCTTTTAGAATAAAGGTTTACAGACTAATACAATCTAATATCATTTTGGTTTACGCCCTTGCCAAGGTTGGGGTCGAGAGTTCGAATCTCTTTTCCCGCTCCAAATACTTAAAAAGCCTCACTTAACAGTGAGGCTTTTTTTTGTCTATTTTCCAGGGGTTGTAGAGGAATTTAGTATTAGCTGGTTAGCTCAATTATTAAGTTTACCTAATACATTAAAAGCTCAAAAATCAGCACCGTGACCAAAACGTGACCATTTCGTGCCCACGCTATAAACACTGATTTTATAATTGACCCCAACTTACTACTCTTCTATTTATAAAAAACAACGCTGAAAAATATTTTCTTAGCCTCCTTTTTTCTTTTCTACTACTTTTATAGATTGAAGTCATAGCGTGACCAAATCATGTAAAAGCAAATATAGAAAAGAACCCCAACCTTAATCCTGTACTTTGAAGCACGTTGTATACAAGGCTATACCGCTGTCACATTTATTCCCAGCTTTATAGGTCTTCAAGACTCGCCACTAGCATCTTTATTATTTGGCTTATAAATAAATAAGTCACCTACCTGCACGTCTAAAAACTCACATAGCTGGTTGAGCTATGCTGAAGAAACCGTAGAGATAAAATTGGTAAACTAAGCGTATTCACAGGAGTTTACCATGACCAAGAAAACCAGAACTTATAGCACAGAATTTAAAGCAGAGGCCGTTAAGAAGATAGCGGACAATAACAGTAACATCTCAGCTACTGCAAAGCAGCTAGGCATCGCGATGCAAACCTTATCTAACTGGCACAATAAAGCCCATCAAGACAAGCTTAAATTATAATCATGTAAAGTGCTTAAGCTTATACTGTTCTCTAACAACAATAAATTAACGAGCTTTCTTTTTAAAACGATCTAGCTTATAAGCTGCTGGATCAATAGCATGGGGCTCTTCAAAATAGTACTCAGCAATCATCCGTGAGCTTACGACCGATTGGGTTAGCCCTAGATGATGATGACCAAAGTTTAAAAATACCCGTCCAATTCTATCGATTACGGGCAGTGAGTCCACAGTCGTTGGACGAAAGCCCATCCACGGTACACTATCATCCGTATTCAACGGCGTCTTTAGCATCGGCTGGGCATGTTGCAATAGCTTATGTGCTCGCTGCATATTAGGAGGCGCATCAAGACCTGCGTACTCTACTGTGCCCGCTAGACGTAGACCGCCTTCCATCGGAGTCATAATAAAATATCTATCCAAGCTTGATACTGACATATTTAAGCGCTTGTCTTCATGTGGCAGCATTAAATGATAACCACGCTCAGTATCTAAGGGCACTTTGACACCGGTAAGTTGCTTAGCTAAAGCTTTTGAATAAGCCCCTGCTGATAGCACAACTTTAGAAGCAAACATATCGCCTTGCTCGGTCTTTAGCTGAACACCGTTCTCACTTGGCGTGGCTTCAAAGACACGGCAGTGCTCGATAATATGACCACCAAATTGCCTAAAAGTAGTCGCAAGACTACTATAGATGGCTTGCAGGTTAGTAAAGTGTCCCGTTTCGGAGAAGTATAGTGCGTCAAGTTTACTGTTGTCTAAAGCTGGCTCATACTCGGCTATCTCTTCCCTGTTAAGTAGGCGGTTGGTCACTCCGACCTCATTAAGACGCTTGCCATAATCAGTTAGTGTTTTCAGATTGGTGGGTTGCTCTATGGTTAATAATGAACCGCTGGTGTGCACCCATTGCCTTAAATGAAACTGAGTGGCGAAATCTTGCCATGCCTCAAGACTGCTTTGATTTAGGTTCAATATTGCTTTATGGATACGATCAAAAGGTTCGGTACGCATATTAAGCAGCAATTGCAGTGCCCACGGCATTAGACGAGGCAGATAGCGCCAATCCAAGCGTAGCGGTCCAGTTGGGTTAAGTAGCATCGCCGGGATGTGGCGTAGCATGCTGGCATCAGCCACAGGAAAGACTTGTTCGGTCGCTAGGTGTCCAGCATTGCCTGATGAGGTGCCTTTACATATCTCATCAGCTTCGAGCAAGACGACTTTTACCCCACGCGCTTGTAGAGTGACCGCTGTGGTTAGTCCAATGACGCCACCACCAATAATATGTATATCAAAGTTTTGCTTGTCCATAACTGCTCTCAATAGAATAAATACATGTAAGTTAAGTGGTTTAAAAACTAAATTGGATTGCTTTGTCTTATCCTGCTGGTTTGAATGAGCAGTACACCACCAATAATTAATAGTAAGGCCACAACCTCCAAACTCGTAATATTCTCACCTATTATGGCACCAATAACGACGGCAACAAAGAGTGCAATATAAGTCGCTACAGCTGCACGTACCGAGCCTAAGGTCTCGATAATATAGTAATAAATTAGAAACGCGGTTCCCGTTCCTAACATGCCAAGTCCGAATACCGTTCCCCACAATGCTTGTGAATTCGTTGCTAAATTTGTAATACCCTCAAAATCGATTAATACCGAAAGTGTAATGACAGCTATACCGGTCTGCCAAGTCGCTAATGCTAGTGGTGGTAGCTTTAGACGAGATAAGAAACGACGAGTGTATACAAATGACGCGCCAATACTTAAAGAGCCAGCGAGCATCCATAACACACCTGTAAGAGACAAACCTGTATCTCCTTGCCAAGGTCGTGCAGTTAATACAATACCAGCAAACCCTAAAGCCATCTGCTTAGTTGGTCTTTCTTCTGGTAAGAATAAGGCTGCACCTAAAAGGGTAAACATAGGAATTGAACCACTTAATAACCCTGCGATACTAGTGGGTAATAGCAAAGTTCCTACAACAAAACCATAATAGTAGAAGGAAGTAGCGAGCACCGACATTGCTATGAAGTGTGGTAAAATAGTAGCTGTTCGCGAGTAATAACCTTACTGCGCCATGCGATTAATGCTAATAGTAAAAATCCAAATAACACTCGTAGAAATACAGTTTGAGAGGGTGTGATCAAGACCGTTGCCCATTTCATAAAAATGAAGTTTGACCCCCAAATAACACCAAGAAAGACCAGCGCAGCATATGCTCGAAACATATAAAAAACCTTAGTGAGATAGTTAGCTTTTGCTAAAGCTAAATCTGCTTTATGCCGCTTAAGACCTACATCTCTTAAATATTAGAAGTAAAGCGTTCACTACTAAAGGGCTGTGCATCAATAAATAGTGGCTTACCACTGATCATCTCTTCAATGAGACGTCCTGTCACTGGCCCAAGGGTAAGACCTTGGTGGCCATGGCCAAAAGCGAACCATAAGCTATCGTGTTTTGATGCAGGCCCAATAACTGGCTTCATATCAGGTATACAAGGTCTAGTACCACACCAGGCTTCAGATTCCACAGCAACGTCAAGCGGTAGCAGTTTTCTTGCAAAAGTGAGTACTGTTTCCAGTTGATTAAAGTCTTTTGAAGCCTCTAGCATTGCCATTTCAGCACCTGTGGTAATCCTAATGCCCTGATCCATTGCACCCATGACAAAACCTTTATCAGCATCGAATAAGCTATGGGAAAATGAGTTTTTCTCGGTGACTTCAAAATGCTGATGGTATCCACGCATAGGAAATAGAGGAATCTTATAACCTAATGGCTTAATGAGTTCAGTTGACCAAGGACCTGCAGCAATAACTAAGTTCTGACATAAGTAAGTATCGCTATCAGTAACAACCTGCCAGCCCTCTTCTGTCTGTATGATGCTTTGTACATCAGCCTGCTTTATTTGCCCTGACATTTTTTCAAAATTTTTGGCATAGGCTTTTACAAGTTGGCTTGGGTTTTTTATCTGCCATGAGTTTTTCCAATGTATACCGCCGACATAGTCTGTAAAGTTTACATTTGGCTCTAATTCTTTCAATTCTGTGAGTGATAGGACCTGATACTCTACACCTTGCTCAGCCGCTTTTAATGCTTTGCTAATAGCGTTCTCAAAATTAATTGGTTTACGATGAAGCTCAATCCAGCCTATTTTTCTGACTAGTTCATCAGCGCCTGAAGCCTTAACCATAAGATTATGCTCGTTCGTGCAATTCTGAATTAAAGTAGCCCACTCTTTATCGATTTCTTCGAGCTTTTTTGGGCTTGAGTTTACCCAGTATTGTAATAAAGGGCGCTGAAGACTATATATAGCAGACCAACGATATCGAATATCAGTACTGTTATTAGGCAATACCCTTAAAACCTCTTTAAAACTTCTAGGAAACGGTTTAGTAGTTACCGCTTCTCTTGTGATAATACCTGCATTACCATATGAAGTTTCTTCTCCTGGTAATTTTTTATCCATTAGGAGAACTTGAAAGCTGTTTTTCTGTAGATGCCAAGCTATGGAGGTCCCTACTATACCTGCACCAATGACAATAACTTGATGGCGCATATCAATACTCCTAAATAACAAGCTGACTCTGACCATTTAAATTAGTTTTTTTTCTAAGACTAGGGGCTGTATAGAATTCAGCTAAGGAACTGACAGAGACTATTTTTTAGGCAATTCGACGCCAAAAATAGTAAGTTTAGTTATTCTAAGCGCGATAGTTTTGGCTATGAAGTGGCAAAAAATAGTCCTGTTCCTTCGGACTGATGCTAAAATCGCCCCAGACGTTGTTGTAAATCTAGCTAAGGTCTCGACATTACCTTCGATTTACGCCTAGTCTGGAATTATTTTAGCGATCAGCAGTCCTAATAGATGAATTCTATACAGCCCCTAATAAATTGATTAGTCACTAATTTTTATAACTCAACAGACTGACCCAAACCTTCTTTTTTGGCTTTTTGAGCTATCTTTAAGGCGACTGCAGCATCAAAGCTTGCGGCTCCAACAGATTTAAACAGTGTTACCCCTTTTTTATCTTGGTCGATGGTGATATTTTTCATAACTAAGTCAGCTAAATCGCCAGTTAAATCTTTCCAAGTCCAGTCACACTCCTCAGCAGCATCTGCCTGAATTAAATCTCCTGCTTCATGAAGTCCACCTGCAATATCGTCGATAAAGACATGCGAGCAGACTTCAATGATAGAATCGCTGACTTCCTTCATCTCAGGCTGATAAGCACCTACTGCATTAATATGCACGTCGGCTCTGATTTGATTGAATTCAAATAGCCCTTCGGTTGCACGAGTTGCCAAGTTAATGACATCGGCATCTTTTACAGCAGTAGCAATATCTTCACAGACTTCGATGGTCACCGGCCACTCTGGATATTGATCAGCGAATTGAGTTTTAAAGGTATTAGCACCCTCAATAGTTCGGTTCCAAAGCACTACTGTTTTGATGTTTGGACAAACCGTAAGCACAGCATTCAGCTGCTCATAGGCCATCCCGCCACAGCCTATTACCGTTACTTGCTGACTATCCGGCTTTGCTAGATACTTGCTAGCGATACCCGATAGTGCTGCCGTACGCACTTGGGTAACGTAAACACCATCCATAAAGGCAAGAATTTCACCAGTATCATTGTTCGAAACACTCACAACAGCAGTAGTCGTGGGAAGATTCCGCTGTGGATTATCCGGGCAGATGGTTGCCAGTTTAACGATAGCAAACTCTTCATTACCGTCAAACAGTACCGAAGGCATCGATAAGTGTGAGCCATTATTTTTATTACTGGCTGTAAAAGTTGGAATAACTAAACGTTCAGGGCATTTAACCCACTCTGGATGCTGCGCCTGTAGCTTCAATAACATCTCGATTGAGTCGATAGCCATGGACATATTTAACTGATCTTTCACGGTCTTGCTGTTTAAAATTTTCATAGGGATTTCTTAATGTTTATAGGGTTGTTAGTATCTATCCTTGACGTTTTATATTGTTTATCACTCGCACCTATCATTGACAATAACAATAGAAACAGCTCTCTACTACATATCAAAAATTTTACCACGATTCATAATATTATTGGGGTCAAAGACTTTTTTGACCTCACGCAGATAGTCAATCTCAGCCTCGCTACGGCTATAGTTTAGATACGGCTTTTTAGTCATCCCCACGCCATGTTCTGCAGATACCGAGCCGCCATATTTTTGTACCGTCTCAAACACATGCTTATTGACGATTTGACACTCGGCAAAGAAATCATCTTTGCTCATATTTTCAGGTTTTAAGATATTAAGATGCAAATTACCATCACCGATGTGACCGAACCAGCACACCTCAAAGTCAGGATAATTGCTGCTGACGATATGATCAATCTCAGCGATAAATTCAGGAACATAACTAATTAATACCGACACGTCGTTTTTATAAGGGGTAAATACCGAGATGGTCTCAGAAATATATTCGCGCAGTTTCCACAGCTCTTCAGCCTGTGCAATACTTTGACTCATGACTCCATCGACGACCCAACCTTGCTCCATACAATGCTCAAATATGGCCATGGCTTTATCCATGATTGGCTCGTATGGCGCTTCAAACTCTAACAGCGTATAAAACTTGGTACGCGATTCAAACGGTTCTTGTACTTGACCGTGTGCCATCAGTTTATCAATCGCCACATCATCAAAGAATTCAAAAGCGGTTAAATCAATCTTCGCTTGGAAGGCAGACAAGACATTCATCACATCATTAAAGTTGTCCATGCCGAGCACCATGACGTTTAAGTCTTGTGGCTGACGCTCAAGCTTGATTTGGGCATGGGTGACAAGCCCGAGCGTGCCTTCGCTACCAATAAAGAGTTGACGCAAATCATATCCCGTGGCGTTTTTGACCATACCGCGATTAAGCTGCAAGATGTCGCCTTTACCCGTGACCACGGTCAGCCCCATAATCCATTGACGGGTCATGCCATAGCGAATGACTTTGATACCACCAGCATTGGTACCGATATTGCCGCCGATTTGGCTTGAGCCTGCTGAGGCAAAATCAACTGGGTAGTAGAGGTCTTTTGATTCGGCAAATTGTTGTAGTTGTTGAGTGACGACGCCTGCTTCAATTTCAACCATACGATCGGCAGGATAGAACTGACCAATATGGTTCATCTTATCCATACTAACCACAATCTCGCCATTGGCTGCCACTGCACCAGCAGACAATCCAGTACGACCGCCACTTGGGGTCAGTACGACATTGTGCTCATTAGCAAGTAGGACGATGGCTTGTACTTGCTCGGTGGTCTTTGGAAAAACGATGGCCGCAGCATTAGGGGCAAAGTGCTTGGTCCAGTCTTTACCCCAATGTTCTAAGCTTTCGCTATCGGTTTTGATTTGGCTGGAATCATAACCATAATTTTCTTGTAGCGATTGTATAAGGGCCTCAATGATGGCTTGAGATGGCTTTAGAAGTTCTTTCACTAGACATATTCCTTACTATGATAAAAAATAGAAAAATCACCTAATTATAAAATATTGCATAGGTCGTTTTCATATTGATACTTTTCTACCTAATGATTCTTAAGCACTGCCCTGCATGATATAAAGTAAGTCCTAACTCGGTAAATCCAGATTTCATACCTGGTAGAGCAACTTTTGATTCCTTTAATGTTTTAAAGGGTAAGGGAATACTGCTTCTATCTCCGGTCAGAATATAGTCAGCAAAGCATTTCCCCATTAGGGTTCCTGTGGTAATGCCACGACCATTATAGGCAGTTGCTGTTAAGATACCTTCATCTGGCTCCAGTACCCGAAAAATATGATCTTGAGTAAAGCCAAAATTACCATACCACTCATACTGCCAATTAAACTTAGGCAAATAAGGGTAATAGCTTTTTTGTACACAATTTGCCCATGATTGATAAAAAGATTTAGACTTAAAGGCTCTCCCGCCTACTGTTCCAAGTAAAAGGCGGTTATCATGATCACGGCGAAAACTGGACAAGGCCAAACGAGTATCCCAAGCACCATTTTTATAAGGCAAGATTCGATCTGCTAGCTCGCCAGTTAAAGGCTCAGAGGCAATCTGATAGTAAGATACCATGTAAAAAGTCTTAGTAACCTCAGTCCATTCCCCTTCAGTGTAGGCATTGGTAGCGATAATGACACGCTCTGCTTTTACATTAGCCTCAGGTGTTCTTACATACCATTGCCCATCAGATTTCTCTAAACTATCAACAGCAGACTGCTCATAGATAGTAACACCAAGACTAGTCGCTACTTTAGCTAGACCATTTACATAAGCCAAAGGATTCAATGTGCCAGTACGATGATCTAATAGCGCCTTATTAATACTAGTAGTGCCACAATATTCATGGCAACGACTGCCTGTTAGCACTTCAACATTTACCCCACGTCGCTGCAATTGTTCATACCTAATATCAACATCAGCCTCTCCTTTAGCGTTATGGGCCATATGAAGGTTACCAGCTTGAGTCGCTTGCGCATCGATATCATAACGCCTGATTAAATCAAACACTAAGTTTGGCGCCTCTCCAAGAGCTGTCGTCAGACATTCACCTGCTGATTCGCCTAGAGCAACGTTCAGATCATCGGGCCGTGCCCAAGTCCCTGCATTGACCAGCCCTACGCTTTTCCCTGAACCTCCACTACCAATAGTTTGGCCCTCAAGCAGGATAACCTTTATGCCTTTTTCGGCTAAATGTATTGCCGCTGATAACCCTGTATAGCCACCACCAATAATACAGACGCTAGTTTCCATATCACTTTTAAGTTTATTATAGCGATTAATCTTAGGAGCAGTGAGGCTCCACAAACATTGCTCTTGCAACATCTCATACTCCTTATATATTATAATTATTGTGCAGTAGAGAGCATGCTCTCATTATTGTTAGCAGTAGGTTCTTCGCGAGGAATAAACTTATTCAAGAAGACCCATAGCAAGCCAAATAGTGGAGATAGCCAACAGGCAAAAGCGAATGGGGCGTAAGTTAAAGTCGCAATACCTAAAGTCGCAGCGACAAAGCTACCGCCCATATTCCAAGGAATAAGGGGTGATAAAAGCGTACCAGCATCTTCGATAGAGCGAGTCAAAGTCGTACGCTTATAGCCCATTTCTTTGTACTTATCCTGCAATAAACGCCCTGGTAAAACACAAGTGGTATAGACGTCACCAATGAGTGTACCGACCCCGAGCGTACTGGCATAAGTAGTTAAGACTAAGCCCACTCTCGATTTAATCATCTTATTAATTTTAGCCATAATGGCCTTCAATGTGCCGTAATGCTCGATTGAGCCGACAAAGGCTAAGGCAAAGATGGTCAAGGTCACGACCCAAGTCATTGACATAACGCCGCCTTTAGACAACAGTTGATCGACGACAGCAAAACCAGTTTCACTAACAAAACCGTTTTGCAGAACATTAAATATGTCACTAACCCCCACACCTTGCATAGTAAAAGCGATCAAACCTGCCACTACGACGCCTGATAGTACGGTTGGTATAGCTGGCATTTTCATAACGGCTGCAATGATTACGACAAGAGCAGGTAATAAAGTAATGATACTCAGGTTATAATTAGCTGCTAGAGAGGTTTGAATTTCTTTAATAGAAGATAAATCAACATTTTCTGCACCGTAGCCCATGCCAAGCCAAGCATAGATAATCAGAGCGGTAATCATAGCTGGAATAGTGGTAGGCAACATACCGCGGATATGGTCCCAAAGTTCAATACCGGCAGCGGCTGGAGTTAAGTTAGTAGTATCAGACAAAGGAGACATTTTATCTCCAAAGAAAGCTCCAGAGACGATAGCACCACCAGTTAATGATGGTGGAATGCCTAATCCTAGACCAATACCCATCATAGCCAAACCGACCGTGCCAACCGTGCCCCACGAGGTGCCCGTTGCAACAGAAATGATGGCACAAATAATACAAACAGAGACTAAAAATGAAGATGGAGAAAAGACACTAAAACCGTAATAAAGAATAGTGGGAACAGTACCTGCAATAATCCAAGCACCGATTAGCATCCCTACACCCATCAAGATGATCATGGCTGGCAGACCAATTTTTATGACCTTTAAGAAACGCTCTTCCATACCGTCCCAACTGCGGCCGCGCATCTTCATAAATAAACCAGTGATTAAGATGCCACAAGCTAATGGAATATGAGGAGTAAAGTCCTTAAAGACGAAGAATTGCACCATTAGAATAATGGCCGTTAATATGAGCGGGGCAATATCTAGCAGGAAGCTAGAAGAAGGATCATAACCATCGATATCAGGGTCATGTGGCTTTTTTTGTTTATCTGCAATCATAATATATCTACCTATCCTTAGTAGTTACAACCAAATCCATTGGTATATTTTCATAGCATAGCTTTAATAATCGAACAGTTAAAAATAACCTGACGAACTAAGTCAGTTCTCCAAATGGACTACCTTAAAAACTAGTCAAAACAATAGTCAGTTACTTCGTTAAAAGCACACTATTACACTAAACAAAATAGACTTTGAGAAACGAATAAAATTTAGAAATGAAAGTTAAGAATTAATACTAATTCAGATGGCTATACGCTATTTTTACAACCTAATTTACGTTCCACAATTAGATTACAAAAGCGCTTAGATAGTGCACAGGTTAGGCTGAGGACAGTTAAGCGCAAGCTAAGTGCGCTCAACCGAATAAAACCATCCTTTACTCATCAACAATTAAAGTTTGAGTTAACCAAAACTGATACCTTGAGCCAGTGGCAACTCTTTTGAGTAATTAATAGTATTAGTCTGACGGCGCATGTAGACTTTCCAAGCATCCGATCCTGACTCACGACCACCGCCCGTTTCTTTTTCACCGCCAAATGCACCGCCAATCTCAGCGCCACTGGTACCAATGTTGACGTTAGCGATACCACAATCACTACCGCGATCGCTCAAGAAGGTTTCAGCTTCACGCAGATCATTGGTAAATACGCATGATGATAAGCCTTGAGGCACATCGTTTTGCATCTCAATCGCCTCATCAAATTCTTTGTAAGTCATCACATATAGAATGGGTGCAAAGGTCTCGCTTCTAGCAACGTCATTTTGCTCATCGAATTCTACAATGGCCGGTGTCACATAATAGGCATTAGGATATTTATCTTCGAGTACCCGCTCGCCGCCAGTAACTTTACCACCCGCTTCTCTTGCCTTTTCCAAAGCCTGTTGCATATTATTGAAGCTATCTTCATCAATAAGCGGACCTACCAGATTGCCTTCTAATGGGTGACCAATAGTGACAGTTTCATAAGCGGATTTAATTCGTGGCAAGATATCGTCTTTAACAGACTCATGCACGAATACACGGCGTAATGTCGTACAACGCTGACCTGCTGTACCAACTGCTGAGAATAAAATCCCACGTAACGCAAGATCCAAATCTGCACTTGGCGCCAAGATCATGGCATTGTTACCACCAAGTTCAAGCAAGCACTTACCAAAGCGATTTGCAACTTTTGGTCCTACTTCTTTACCCATACGGGTACTACCCGTTGCGCTAACTAAGGCGACATCTTTATTTTCAACCAAAGCGTTACCGACATCCGTCTTACCTAATAATACTTGTGAGAGATGATCTGGCGCATCGCCAAATTTGGCTAAGGCTTTTTCAAACATTGCCTGACATGCTAAAGCGACTAAAGGAGATTTTTCTGACGGCTTCCAAACCACAGGATTACCACAGACGATAGCCAGCGCTGTATTCCAAGACCAAACCGCAACTGGGAAGTTAAAAGCAGAGATAACGCCAATTACACCAAGTGGATGCCATGTCTCACGCATATGATGGCCTGGACGCTCTGATGCAATCGTTAGACCATAGAGCTGACGTGAAACCCCAACTGCGAAGTCGCAGATATCGATCATTTCTTGTACTTCGCCTAGACCTTCTTCTTTAATCTTGCCTGCCTCAAAGGACACTAGCATTCCTAAGTCTTCTTTATGCTCACGCAACACCTCACCCAACAGGCGAACTAACTCACCACGTCTTGGAGCAGGAACTACACGCCACTCTTTAAAGGCTTTTTTAGCGTTAGCAATCTTGGTATCGACATCATTAACACTGTCTAGGGTAATCTTACCAATAACAGAACCATCTATAGGGCTGTTAACCTCAAAGTCGCCATCTTGGTATTGTTCTTCTTTGACACCCATAGCGGACATATATTGCTTAATCATAACTCATCCTTTTATATTGATTTATACTTCCTTGGAAGACTTATTAAGTTACCTTGCAGCAAACTAAGTTGCAAAATAATTAATCTCCTACTAGCATTCCTTTTTGGAATGCTGCTCAAATAATTCTCTTATTAATATGATACTTTCATCTACTGCCACACTAAGCATGGCTATTTAATGCCATCAAACACGCTTCAAGACTTTGGGCTTGCATCGCTTGATATAGCTCAAGCTCATCGTGTACACGTGCACCCAATGCGCGCTCAAACTCCTGTTGGTTTGAGTTACCCTCATAACTACTTTGTTTGTCATCATGAAGATTGGACTGAAAAATCCCTGCAGCACTTACTGGCAAAAAATCTTCATAGACGATAGGTTCAAGACGAACGACACCCTGCTCAATCAAATGAGTCATGGCTTGCTTTGAGGAAGAGTCATTTGAACCATTTCCCTCTAAATTATTTAGACCTGATTTAGAACCAACACTACTCGCATCTTCAGCATCATTAACCGCTTGATAGTAAAAATAAGCTAGTCCCTCATCATGTAATGTCTGATAATCATCTGGGAACGCTAAAAATGTTTTTTCTAGCATTTGATAGTACTCTGAAGCATTATTTGCATTCGGCGTCACGCCTAACTGACTACGAGCTTGATTAAGTAATTTGTCATACAACTCTCTCCCTTTAGGGGTTAAAGCCACACCTCGCTGTTCAATCTCACCAAAACGTGCAGTGTGATAACCGGTATCATAGCCACCTTCTGCGTTCTCAAAACTAACGGCTTCTTCCAACGCTTTAAAGCTTGTTTGTCGTAATAAAATAGGACAATCTCGTCTTGGTGGCCCCTCTATGATAGCTTTTGGCGGAATGCCTTTTGCTTGCATGCCTGCCTGCACCGCATCTATATCCAAGGTTCTAGGGGTCAGGTGATTGATATGAGGCCCCTTAAAACCAACGACATCCGCTATGAGTCCGTGTTGTGCTAATAGCTTTTGATACAGCTCTTTTGAGACTGGTGTTTTATCATGCCAACGAAAGGTTTCTAAGGCCTCTTTAATAAACCGCTTAGCTTCATCAGCCGTTAGACCACCCTGCTCCTCAAAGCGTTCAATCAGACTAATTACATTATCTGTAAATATATTGCGGTTATCCAAAGCGTCTGCCGCTTCCTGTTTTAGGACCTCATCAGTGATTAGATCTAAGCGTAATAATGAGGTAAACACACGAAAGGGGCTTTTATGGAGTGACTGCGCTTCAATCGCTCTAAAAGCCGTAGAATGCACCGGCACACCAGCTGGTGCCAAATCATAGTAGCCAACAGGGTGCATGCCCATCACTGCAAAAAGCCTACGCATCGTACTCAGCTCAGCTTCGGTGCCTAATCTGATTGCACCATGGCGCTCCAGATTAAGCCTATTAATCTCTCCAGTATGCTCAAGCTGTTCTTTAACCTCAGGCTGCTCGCTTTGCACTTCTGTATTTACTTCAGTTACTAAATCGATAAGGTCACCATATAATGGCACTTCTTTTTGGTACATCTCTGACATCGCTATAGAGAAATCATGGCGAATATCATCACTGCTTATAAATATATTTTTCACAAGTATGAGTCCTTTTAAATTAGAATATTTTTTTAGGTAAAAGTCGTCTCGTATCCAAAGTCATCGCTATAGCTTCGGTGCTTCATTAGGGATAGCAGCGAGTACTTCTTTTAAAATATCGAGTCCAGACGCTAAGGTTTCAGATTCAATCGTCAGTGGGGGTAACAGGCGAATAATATGTCGATGCTTCCCACTTGGCATTAGTAGTAACCCCCGCTCTCTAGCTTGCTTCAGCACATAAGACATCACGCTTGGGTGAGTGCCATAAGCAGGATGGCGTAGCTCTATACCACGCATAGCCCCTACTCCAGTGAGTCCATGCAACCACGGGGAGACTCCTTGTTGCTGCCACTGAGTTACGCTATCTTCGATAGTCTCTGCATAATGATTAGCAGATTGCCATACCTCATCTTCTTGCATAATATCTATAGTCGCATTCGCAGCAGCACACGCTACTGGATTACCTGAATAAGTACCACCCAAACTCCCTTTTGGCAAACCATTCATCACACTAGCCTTGCCTATCACCGCACCCAATGGCAAGCCTCCAGCGATACTTTTACCCAGCAATATCATGTCAGGCTCAATCCCTAAATGCGTAAAGGCAAAGGGTGTACCAGTACGACCGTAACCAGACTGAATCTCATCCATAATCAGTAAGATTCCATGCTTATCACAAAAGTCGCGCAGATATTTGGCAAATGTCACTGACATTAACTGAAAACCACCCTCTCCTTGTACTGGCTCCACAATAATGGCACCGATGTTGTCAATATCGGTCTCTACCGAAAATAAACGATCCAAGGCATCGATAGCTTGCTGATCACTAATATCATTATCAGAGCTTGGAAAAGGAATGTGATAAACGCCACCTGCTAAAGGACCTAACCCTTTCTTGTATGGAGCAACCTTACCGTTTAGATTAACCGCTGCAAGCGTACGGCCATGAAAGCCACCATCAAAGGCAATAACACCTGTGCGGCCTGTCTTCATACGAGCAATTTTTATGGCGTTTTCGGTCGCTTCTGCACCGCAATTTGTGAGCATGCCTGAGAGCTCACCTTTGATAGGAATGAGCTCGCACAATCTTGGCATAAAGGTTTGATACGGCATATGAGCCGCTGCATTGTAAGCATAATGAATGAGCGACTGTGCTTGAGTGATAATCGCACTGACGATATGAGGATGGCAATGGCCAAAGTTTAGGACCCCAATACCGCCTACAAAATCAATGTAGCAGCGATCTTTGTCGTCCCAAACCTTTGCATTTTTACCTTTGGTTAAAGTCAACGGATGTACCATCGTAAAAGCATCGGTGACATTGTATAGCGGTTCCATGAGCATCTCTTACCTTCCTTGAGTTAGACATTCATTTCAGCAAAACTCTGTCTCATCAGCAAACGAATAATAGTTGTGACGCCATTCCTTTAATTCATTGCCATAAAAAACCGGCTAGTTTGTCTCTCTATCAGTAGTATTTTTAAGCTTATTGATAGCTCAAAATTAACAATACACTTTATAGGTTATAGTATGTAATCTAAGTTTTGCTCAGCTGTTTTTTCAAGATAAGCTGAAACCCATTCTAAAATGACTTTTACTTTGTGCGAGCGACCTAAAGATAAAGGATAAGATAGGTAATAAGCCCCCCTTCCTTTCGCAGCATAGCTCCATGCTGTCACGAGTGTACCCGACTGTAACTCTGGAGCAACTAAGCGTAATGGTACTAGTGCGATACCATAGCCGAGTAAAGCAGCGGAGATAGTCGTATGAAAAGTGTCAAAGCGTGGGCCTACAAAGGTACCTTCGATACTAATGTCTTGCTGTTTAAAATACTCATACCATGCGCTAGGTCGTGAGCTGAGTTGCAATAGGATGAAGCTGTCTATGTTGCTGGTGCATGGTGCTTTATCTTTTAAATAATCAGGATTACAGACAGCCACACTATATTCATCAAATAATTTGATCGCCTCCATACCGCTCCATATTCCGTTGCCATATAAAAAAGCAACATCTACATTTTGATCTTCAACAAAAAAAGGACCAGCAAGTTCTTTGATACTTAAATTGATCAGCGGCTGTGCTTTACCAAAACCTTTTAATGCAGGCATCAACCAACGAGCACAAAAGGTGGGATGTGAGACGATTTTTAGTATCTCTGAGTTATCACTATTTGACATTAAGCTAGTAGTCGCCGCTTCGATATGTTTGAGAATATCCAATACTTCAAGATAATAAGTCTTACCTGCTGGCGTTAAAGATATTCGATGCGGTGTACGATAAAAAAGTGAGAGGTTTAACATCTCCTCTAGCTGAGCGACTTGCTTACTAATGGCGCTTTGCGTCATATGCATCTCTTGCGCAGCATTAGTAAAACTTAAGTGCCTAGCAGCCGTCTCAAAACATTGCAAAGCAGTTGTCGAAGGGTATCTTCTAAAAGCAAGTGGGGTTTTAGTTTCATTTTTCATAAATTATTTTTTCTATTCCATATAAATAATTTTTGCCAGTCTCATTAACAAGCCTACTCAAAAAATAGTGATTTTAACTAAAAAACTGGTGTAATGGACATTATTCATGCTGTCATAGGGTCTAAAGCTATATGCTGTCAATATTTGCAAGGAATCAAAAAACTTAATGACCGACTGAAAGCTCTTCACTA
This sequence comes from Psychrobacter sp. AOP3-A1-26, assembly GCF_052378235.1. Lineage (NCBI taxonomy): Bacteria > Pseudomonadati > Pseudomonadota > Gammaproteobacteria > Moraxellales > Moraxellaceae > Psychrobacter > Psychrobacter sp. AOP3-A1-26. Next base: position 5,784 of record NZ_JBQSXN010000034.1, on the reverse strand, counting down.
ATACACTATTTTGGTGGTGTATCAAAAAGTATGCTGCTTAAAATCTGAACAATTTTTAATGCTTTGTAAACCTTGCAAAACCAGAGAAAGAAACACGGATCTTTTATGAGGTTTTCCCGCTAGCATACTTTTTAGAACACTACCACTATTTTTTATTTAACTCAAAAATCAAATCAACAATTAGCAGTAAATGCATGACATATTTCATCAGTGATGATGATGCATGGCTAGCTTCGTTATTAGCAGTGTTGATTATATGTTCTTCTTTAGGGTTAATTACCGATAATGAATAACCACTATAATAGTCATAATTAATAAGGTTCTTTGATAGTTGACGATAATCAGCTTTAAATTCCTTCATTATTCCTATCTGTTTTTCTTCATTCATTATTTTCTGATGTTTTAACTCTCCTTTTTAGGTTTATTATATGTGGCCTTTTAGCGAACAGATAAAGAAAAAACAAATATTAACGATCAGAAAAGCCAGGCAGCTTAGGTTGCCTGGCTTTAGTGCTTATCAAATCTAATTCTTACGTTCTGTAAAGGACTTTGACCACATGCCAGCCAAATTTAGTTTTTACCAAATGTGGGGTGAAAAGTTCGCCATTGAAGCAGACTTTATCAAACGCTGATACCATTTGGCCTTTTTTAAACTCCCCTAAGTTGCCACCTTTTTTACCTGATGGGCAGGTCGAATGTTTCTTAGCCAGCACATCAAACTGAGCGCCTTTTTTAAGCTTGGCAATAATGTCATCAGCCAGTTCTTTGTCTTTTACTAAAATGTGTAATGCGCTAGCTGTACGAGCCATAAGGTAACCCTTTAATAAAATATCGATTATCGGGGAATTATATCACTACTTACCTTGTTTGCTAACCTTGCTTGTATGCTCTACTTGATCAAAAGTCATTATCTACATAGGCGCTATCCTTTGGAGGAGAATCGGTGCCTTTTGAGTATCGCTACCACTACAAAATAGGCTATATAAGGCTACAGTAATTCATTACTTCAAAGAGAGCTGGATTGGCGTTAATGACATTAAACTGGCAACCTTTAAATGGGTATCACTTCGAGCACAGTTCTCGTCTTGCAAAGTTAAATCGATAATTAATCAATTTTTAACGCTTCTCAGGTTCAATAAAACCCGTTTTCATAGCACGATTGGCTATGTACTACCCTTTGATGTTGAAAAACAGTATTGTGATAGTTTAATCCTGTCAGGCATTGCAGTCCGACTCTATTAAATCAGCCTCTGATAAAGTCGGGGCGGTTCACTTTCAAAGTAAGTGTCTTTATCGTGCTGTTAGCAACATATGAGTATTTCTTAGAGGAATACCTTGTCATCAGTAGAAAACTACCTTATAGTTGCTACTAACAACCATAAGGAATAGCCATGCCTATTGATACATTAACCCGCGATGCTGAAGACCTTTATGAAGCCTTAAATGAGCTCATTCGGGTCTACCAGTTTCGTGATCGTGGCCATATCTGCAGTTATGATGTATCCGTAGCTCAATGCTATGCGTTAGAAACCTTGGTCAAGCGCGGACCGCTACGACTGCAATCGCTCGCTGCAGACATGTATCTGGATAAGAGTACTACCAGCCGGGTTGTTAATGCGTTGGAGCGTAAGGGTTATGTCGTTCGCGTTGAGGATGCGGATGATCGTCGAGCTATTCGAGTTCAGTCAACGGAATCAGGACTGGAACTCTACCAAGTTATTCGAGCTGACTTGATAGCCGAGGAGCGCGCCATGATTGAAACCCTCGCACCTGAATTGCGCCAAGCTTCATTAACATTATTAAGGCAACTGGCAAGGGCTGCCGAGGAACGGTACGGTGTGCGAGCTAATAAGTTATTCGAACCAGATACAGACTAGCAGCAACGCTATTTTTATTTATATCGATATCAGGAGTATTGCATGAATCAAACCACTCATCCCGTAGTAATTATTGGCGCGGGCCCTATTGGACTTGCTGCCGCCGCTCATTTGCTAAGTCGGGGGCTTACCCCCATGGTACTGGAAGCAGGTGCCAAAGCCGGATCGAGCATTAACCAATGGCGCCATGTTAGGATGTTTTCTCCGTGGAGCTTTAATATCGATAAAGAGGCGGCACTGTTATTGACCGCTAATGGCTGGACAGCGCCGCAACCGGATGTGTACCCTACTGGGCAAGAGCTACTGGATCAATACTTGGAGCCATTGTCTAAATTACCGCAAATCAAGCCGTGCCTACACTTAAATAGCCGCGTCTTGGCAGTAAGTAAGGCGGAGCACGACGTCATGAAAACGCAAGGACGTAATGGCTCACCATTTTTATTGCGTGTTAGCGGGCCCAATGGCGAGCGTGATGTATTGGCCAGTTCGGTGATTGATGCGTCTGGAACCTACACTACCCCCAACTGGATGGGTGCCAACGGTGTGCCGGCCTTGGGTGAGCAGCAAAGTCATGAGCATATCACTTACGGCATTCCCGATGTATTAGGTAGCGCGCGTAAACGCTATAGCGGCCGGCGTGTTTTGGTGGTCGGTGGCGGGCACTCTGCCTTCAATGCCCTGCAAGACTTGGTTACGCTGGCAGATACGGCGCCTGATACCCGTGTGCTTTGGGCGGTAAGAGGGACTTCTTTAGGGTGTATGCTGGCGGGAGGAGAAAACGATCAGCTGGAACAGCGAGGCAAGTTGGTCTTAAAAGTACGCCAGCTCTTGGACGATGGTGCCATTGAGCTGCATCAAGGTATTCGAATTAATAATATTATTCGCTCCCCCGAAGGCCTCGTCGTGCAGGGTAAAGAACAAGCTTTGCCACCGATAGATGAAATCATCGTTGCCACTGGCTTTCGACCCAATCTACAACTACTTTCCGAGTTACGCCTTGCGCTTGATCCGGCGACGGGCAGCCCTGTTAAGCTAGCACCTTTGATTGACCCAAACGAGCACAGTTGCGGTTCTGTACCTGCACACGGTGCCGAGGAGTTGGCACATCCCGATAAAAACGTGTTCATTGTGGGTATGAAAAGCTATGGCAGAGCGCCAACATTCTTAATGAAGACCGGTTACGAGCAGCTGCGTTCGGTAACGGACGCCTTGACTGAGAACTTGCTTGTTGCTTCGTAAATACTCAAATGTCCAATATTCAAGTTAATGCCACGGATGAATCTTCTGGCTCGCCAAAAGCGGATAGTCCGCGAGCACTTATCACCGCGCTCGGGGTCGGCCAATTATGCGCATGGGGGTCGCTGTATTACAGCTTCCCTTTGATTGCCGAAGCGATGATGGTGGAGCTGGGTTGGTCGAAAACAGATGTCTATGGCGCTGCCACGCTTGGGTTGGTGCTGGCAGGATTTTTAGCTTATCCCGTAGGTGTTGCTGTCGATAAAGGCTACGGCAGGGTGCTTATGGGTGGTGCGTCGCTCATGGCGGGGATACTGCTGGCACTTTGGTCACAAATCGATAGTTTATTGGGGTTTTATCTTCTGATTGCTAGCATCGGCGCCTTACAGGCAGCATTGCTGTACGAACCTGCGTTTGCCGTGATTGCTCGCAGGACTGGAGTGGGCAAAGCCCGAACAGGCATTATCGCGATAACGCTGTGGGGCGGATTTGCCAGCACTATATTTATCCCCCTAGTGCAATTCTTATTGGACCATGTGGGATGGCGCGATGCCTTGCTGGTATTAGCACTTATCAATGGGGTAGTTTGTACGATTGCGTATTTTGGTTTTATCCGACCCGAAAAAGATGCTATCCATTTTGACTACCCAGATCTAAAAAACGTGCTGACAACGGATAAACAAGAAGTTAAGGCTGCATTTCACAAGCCAGTTTTCTGGTTGTTAATGCTTTCGCTAACGGCTTATGCCGGTGCGTTCACCGCCTTTACCTTTCACATGTATCCGCTATTGCTTGAGAATGGATTGTCTACCAGTAATGTGGTTTGGGCCATCGCCACCATCGGCCCTGCCCAGGTGGCGGGTCGAATCCTAATCAGCATCTTTGGCTCAGGGGTGTCCATGCGACGCATAGGCAGCATTGTGGTCGCCGCATTTCCCTTGGTGTTTATTGTTCTGGCGTTATGGCCTACAAGCATGTGGGTCGTTACCACGATGTGTATTGTCTATGGCGCGAGTAATGGTATCTTTACCATCGTGCGAGGACTGGTGGTACCTGAAATGCTGAGCCGCCGCGCTTATGGTGCGATTAATAGCTTATTAAACTTTCCCAGCACACTTGCCAGAGCCTTTGCACCTGTAGCCATTGCTTTGCTTTGGTCAAGTACGATGTCCTATGGCGTGGCAGTTTGGGCTATCATTGCTTGCGCTATAATATTAGCCCTCAGCTTTTGGTTTGCCGCTTGGGTTAATCAGCCGATGTCCACACGCTAGCTAATATTGGGCGCGTTATCAAATGAGCAAGGAATAAGAAGTATCTGGGAGACACTTCCTCCGAGTGCAAGACGGAAGGCTATGCCTGTAGTGATTGCCACGTCTGGACATTGAGCCTTTCAATCTATACTGCTTGATGATCTTATGACACGCGTGGCTACAGTACTGAGCGATAAGGCTTTTTTTATCAAAACCTCAAAGGTTTATCCCGTTCTAAATTAGTTGGCCACTACACATCAATCTATGATCGCGAATACCACTAATATCACTACCGCTTAGAACCTCGACCTTTTGATGGGCGCTTACCATTTGCAGCAGGTTTGCCTTTACCCCTAGGTTTGTTGCCATCACCAAAAGGACGCCTATTTTTACCTTTAGAGTCCGCTGGTTTTCTAGCACCGTCCTTGGCGTGTTTAGTACCCCCCTTTCCAGTGCCCTTTGGTTTTGAAGACGCTTTTGGCTTTGACGAGGTATTAGTACGAGGTTTTTTTCGTGGTGTATTACGAGATTTCTTGGGCGGAGTACTGTCTTCCGAAGAAGAGTCTTCTATAGATTTAAGTAAAACAGACATCTCTTTTGGGGTTAAGTCTCGCCAGTCTCCAACCGGGATACCCTTAAGATTCACATTCATAATCCGTGTACGCTCAAGCTTTACGACTTCATAGCCAAAATGCTCACACATGCGACGGATTTGGCGGTTCAAACCTTGCACTAGGGTGATTTTAAACACGGTGGGCGCCACCTTGGTAACAGGACATTTTTTCGTCATCCTCCCCAAAATAGGCACGCCACCCGCTAAACCTTCAATAAAACTATCCGTTATCGGCTTATTCACTGTTACCAGATAATCTTTCTCATGATTATTACCAGCACGTAGCACTTTGTTGACCAAATCGCCATTGCTGGTTAAAAAGATTAAACCTTGGGAATCTTTATCCAAGCGGCCTATCGGGAAAATACGGTCGCTATGCCTGACAAAATCAACAATGTTGTTTTTCTCAGAGCTTTCCGTAGTGCTTACAATACCGACTGGCTTATTCAATACAATAAAAACAAAGTCATCAGCTTCTTGCGGCTCAATGAGCTGGCCGTTAACTTTTACCGTATCTCCAGCAACCACTTGATCACCGATCACAGCACGCTTGCCATTGATGTACACATTGCCTTGTTCAATAAAGCGGTCAGCGTCTCTTCGAGAGCAAATACCACTTTCTCTGATGTATTTATTTAAACGAGTCGAGGAAGCGTTGAACATAAAGCACCGTTTTTACCTAATAAAAAGCCTAAATTGAATGACTCACTTTAAGCGAAATGATTCATATTATATAGGAAATCCATTGCTGATTTCAGCAGAGATGGACAAAACCTAGAAATGCATCCAGAATCGTATAAAAAGTTAT
>NZ_JBQSXN010000033.1:0-33139 GCF_052378235.1 Psychrobacter sp. AOP3-A1-26 | reverse complement strand
GATTAATATTTTCAACTTAATACCTTTTAAATATTAAAAACAGTAGCTCACAGCTTGGCAATCACCAGCATCACATACAGTATCGAGCCAATAAACCACGTTGCATTCACGGCGATACCTGAATACCATTTCTGCTTAACCGCTTGGTTTTTGTTAGCAAAGGCCGCTTGCCGCTCTGCGGTGACAGGCAAGATATTATAGGGATTTTTTATGCCATCCCACATGAGCCGTCGCTGCACTTCAGGATGTAAGGCAGGATTGGCACTAGACTGGTAGATATTGCCTTCAGCAAGATCTAAAAAGCTGACGGTACAGGCACGTAACCAACCCATAATCGTCACTTCATGGCGTAGTCCAGTCAAACCCTTATTTTTCTTCTCTTGAGCGATATCAGCACAAGCAAAGAGTGAGGTACTGACATCAGTTGGACAGGCATGAGCATATCGGGGGTCAAGCGGTAGCTCATCTGCTGGACGTTCCATATAGGTGCGGATAAACGCCCACTGGTCGTAAGGGCTGAGTTGCATGTCTTCGAGATTGATATTTTGAATGGTTTGGTTTGTCTTGGGGTCAATCACATGTAAGTTTAGCGCTTCAAATACGACGCCCTTGTTACGTCTGACTGAGGCGACAATATCTTTGTAATTAATTAAATGGAAGATAGGCTCTTGCTTGCGATTGTGCTCATAATAAGCAATCTGCTGGGTCTGCTTTAGTAATATAAGTTTATTAGAGTAAGATTTTTTGTTTTTAAGTTGTTTTAAAACTAAATATGATCCAAAACCAAAAACTATTAAAAATAAAATAAGCATACCAATGGGAAATAAAGACAATAATTCAAACTCTTCAATAATCAAATAACTAAATGATACTACTAAGAACATGAATAGACCTTGCCCAAACAACCAACTAAAGCAATAAGCCATTAAAAAACCCACTAATTGATATGAATTAATGATCGGGTGAAATAATAAATAATCTGGGTTTACCTCATGCACATCACGGCTCAACTTCTCTATACTGGCTATTTTTTCTCGATACGCAGGTATGCTTTCTTCCCAAGGTCGACTCAGGAGCTTTTCGATGGGATGGGTATTGTTAGGAGGATTGTAAATCATAGTTGTACAGTATTTAGTTAGCCAACAATTTTTGCTAGCCATTATAAGCCATCACTGCCCACGTAAACAAACTTATGTTAATTAATATCACCACTATCCATCTAGTATTCACTTGCCAATTCTTGCCCTCAAATGCTTTTTTAGCCTCTTCGGTAATCGGCTGTATCGGGTAAGGGTTGTCTTTACCATCCCAAGTAAGTAGCTTGCTAATATCAGGATGTAATATGGCTTGCTTAGTACACTGGTAGTTATTACCTTGTAATAAGTAACCAAGCGCATATATTGAGCTGATAATAAGCATAACAATACCGCCAGCGCCTGAATGCTGCGTGTTGAGAATGCCATATTTCCGAAAGACAATATCACTACAGGCAAAAAGTGATTTGCTGGTATCGGCAGGATAAGTATCACAGAATTGAGGGTCTATGGGCAGGTCTTTGGCATCACTTTCCATATATGTTCGGATAAATGCCCAATGTACACGAGGATCAACAGAGACATCATGCGGTTTGATATGATGCGTAATATCCCCTGTACTAGGGTCTGCAACATATAAATTTAATGGTGTGTAGGCTGTATTATTTTTGATGGTATGTATTTCAGGAATCAGGTCTTTGTAATCTACTATCTTTAATTCAAAGGGTTTAAAAAACTGTAACGCCGGACGAAAGTAATACACTACTTTTTGCTCTTTTTTTAAGAAATAATATTGAGTTCGATATGGATGTTTAAGTATTAGCTGGTAGATGAGTAGGATTAACGGTGTACAGAATACTATGAAAATAAATATCATTGAAGCAATATTAAAAATTTGTAATAAACCTTTCATTGGTTCTCTATAAAATATATCCCCAATAAAAATACTAAAAAACATAACAGAAGAAAAATATATCCAACCGATACCAAAATACCAATACCAAAAATAGCTAGGGAAAAAGCTCATATAGTCAGGGTTAATATTGGTAATTTCTTTATTTAAGTGTTCAACATCTTCATCGCTATCTAATAAGGTTTTATTTATCTCACTGCTATAAGGGCTTTCAAGAACTTCTTGTAGTTCATTGATATGTTTGGCAAAATTACTATGCTTGTCTTCAATCATTGGCTTATTCCATTTCTTATCAACTATTATAAGCCACTACCGCCCATGCAAATAAACCAACGTTAATAAGTATGATACACGCCCATCTGACATTAACCTCCCAATTTCTACCTTCAAAGGCTAATTTAGCTTCATCAGTTATGGGCTGTATTGGATAGGGGTTGCTTTGTCCGTCCCATGCAAGTAGCTTCTGCACGTCAGGATGCAAGATGGCTCGCTTGGTACATTGGTAATGATTAGCCTGAAATAGATTACCTAAAGCTATTATTGAGCCTATTATAAAGACCATGATCTGACCACCGCCAGAATGATCACTAGGCAGTATACCGTTTTTTCGATAAATAATATCAGTGCAAGCAAACAATGATTTACTGGTGTCAGCTGGGTATGCTTGGCAGAGTTCGTTGTCTATTGGCAGATCATCCGCTGGGCTTTCCATATAAGTGCGGATAAATGCCCATTGTACGCGTGGATTGACTCTATAATCTTCTAGCTTTAGATGGTGAGTAATGTCACCTGTCTGAGGATCAGCGACGTAGAGATTGAGTGGTGTGTACGCTTGATTATATTTGTCCAGATGCAAGTCTGGATGTACGTCTTTATAATCTACTATCTTAAGCTCATAAGGCTGTCTAAATTTCATCAGTGGACGGTAGTAATAAGCTATTTTCTGTTCTTTTTTTAAGAAGTAATACTGGGTACGAATAAAGTGCTTTCTGATGAGTTGATATAGAAGTAGGATTAGTGGCGTACCAAATACAACAATCCATAAGAAGCTGAATACTATATCAAAAAGACTAAACTCACCATCTATAAAGACAACCTCTCCAATATCTTGAAGAAAATAATTACCTAACCAAAATGAAGAAAAATAAACCCAGCCAATAGCAAAATAAAACATCCAAAAATATGCTGGTAAGAAGGTCAGATAGTCAGGATTAACATCATGAATTTCTTTGTTAAGATGTTCAATATCTTCAGTACTCTCTAATAATCTTCTGTCTATACGAGTGGTATAAGGACGGTCAATAGGATTGTGAAGCTCACTGATATGTTTGGCGAAGTCGTCGCGTAATTGCATGTTGTTATTCCTAGTTACTTTTTATTTAAGCAATCACATACAGTAATAAAAAGGTAGCCAATGATTTATTAAGACAACCACTTAAAACTAAATAAACACCATAGCTTACCGACTACATCTGGATAATGCCCCCGAATACTACCAATGATGTCTACGAAGAATGCAAACGCAAACAGCATGATAATGCCAAATAGAATGAGGCCGACGCTATAAGCCAGCTTTTTCCAGAGTGGTTGATTGACATCTTCAATATTACCTTCGGGCAAGTTTTTGTTTAAGTCATACGGATCGTTAGGATCTATCTGACATTCAGCTTCTATCTCTGGGCTAAATTTGGGGGTAATGCTGGTGTTGATAGAGAGTAGACGCCCTAGATAGCGTAGCCACAGTTGTATGATGATTGCTAAATGTGTCCAATGTAATCTTAGTGCTTGTTTGGGATACTCCATGTTTTCATCTGAATCCAGTGCTGCTAATGTAGCTCGCTGAAATGATAATAATGGACTTTCCCTTTTTTGATGTACAGGATGAATATAGCGAATAGCATTTTTAACTTCTACAAATTGTTTATCACCACCTTCCATATAACGACGAACAAATTCAAAATGTTGTTTTAGCTGCGTTCCACCTAATATCTCTTTAGCGGTCAGATCACTAACGAATGGTAAACTAAACATGCTAGTAATGGTCATACCATCATCAGCAAGGGTGAGGCCACGTACATCACCACCGTCTTTGTACGTAGTTGCCATATAGAACTGTAGTTCATCCCAGTCAAAAACCTCAACTTTACGATTGGCTTGACGGACATAGACTTTACGTGTCTTACGGTTAAAACGCATAGGCAAATAGGTATAGGTAAACAGTTCGGTTGAGAGTAAAGCTAGTAAATAAACAGCCATCAGTATCAGTAAGACTGTAATAACGCCAACATAGGCAACAGCATAGGTATTACCTTTAGTGATATCTAATAAAACACTAGAAGTTGTGTAATATATTCCAATACTAATGATAGTCAAAAAGAATATACCGCCAAATGTGACGTCTCCGCGTATTCTATCTTGGCGTCCTGTGAGTTCCATATAGGTTGAGTTAAACTGTACGACAGTACGCTGTGGATACAGGGGTACATCATAACGATGGTTTTTATCAAGCCATTTAAAGTCATTAAGCTCTCTGACTCGACCACCTAAGCCCATTCCAAAATTATTATCTAGCTTTTGATTAACTTCTCTATAAGTAAATTTTGCAAAGGGGTTTCTGCCATTGATGTCTATCATTTAGTTATCCCGTAGGTCAATATCTTCGCCAGCCACAGCATGGTCAAATTGCTTTAGCGTATGTTCAAGTGACCAGTTGTTGCTGTCTGTCCCCCATATACTATGCTTGAGCCAATTCTCCATGCCTGTCTTATGCCAGTAACCGATAAATAGATTGATACCGATAAAACCAATAAGTAAAACAACTCCAATACCCGTAGCTGCCATACCAGCACCTAATGTCAAAAACAGCGTTGATCCTATACCTGTTGCCGCTGAACCGTAGTAAGCATATTGCATGACGCCATCGTCATTACGTCCCGCTTTATTTCCAGAATTAAAATCAAACCCTGCAAATATTGCTGCACCGCCAATACCTAATAGTCTTGCGCCTATTGATAATCGACCTGCTTGACGAGTAGCATCAGATAATTTCTTAGCATCTACGGATTTTCCCGCATTTTTAGCTAATTTAAACTCATTTACCATAAGCTGACTTGCATTGCCGCGTAGCTCCAAACCTCCTGCTATAAGTACCATAAGTCCTGCAGCAGCTTTTGCGCCCTCGGTTATTCCAGTCTCATCTTTTGCTCGGGCTATAAAAAAACTATGAACCAAAAACACACAAGCGATACTTTGGAGCATACCACCAAAATAGTTACTTCTAGTCGCTAAGTCTATATTCTGATCGACAATTCCTTTAAATATATTATAATTTCTGCTACCTGGAACATTCGTATTATATGTTTCAAGCGCTCTTGCACTAGAGGTGGTATTTGAAGTATTAGGCGCTGGTCTTATAATAGATGATGTACTTACACTACTAGCGACCCCACTTTGCAGTCTACCTTTGTCCTTAATAGCCTTTTGACTACTTTGATAAATACTAGTGCTGTTTTTAACTTGAGATTTATCTATGTGATATAAAAAATCTTGACTAAAAGAATTGTTTAGTCTTGTATTTTCTCCAGTAATTTTAAGCGCCTCATCTATACTATACCGCATACGAGTAGGCAGATTACTTGTACCAGCGATTCTAGATATGCCCTCCTTCAAAGCAGTTCTGGCTTCGCTAAACGTGCCTTTACCTTGAACAATAATTAGCGCTTTTTCATGATGATAACCAAATAAATACTCTTTTTGCGCTACAATAATATTATTAAGTTGACTACTCGTGCCGTACTTTTCCATAAACGGTATAGCGAGCTGTTCAGCCAGTCCAACAGTAACACCTAATTGTTTAGCTTTTTCATCAAACATCTTAAAGATCTCTGATGAGCCTGTATTAAATAGCCCTGACCAAGAAGCAGTTACTATTTCATCTGTGGTCAGACGAGTAACTGGAGTAAGACCATCAATATATTTAGCTACCTTATCTTGATTAAATATAAGCGCTCTCGCTAAATAATTATCTTCGTCGCTCGCATTTTTTTCTGATAATTGTAAATCATACAATCTAGCTTGCCCAGGAATAGTAGCTGTTGCGCCTACAAACTGCTGAACGGTTAAAGTATAGTAAATGCAGCTCAGCTCATCGTTTTTATCGAAGCATTGAGTCATCATTGTTTTTAAATCTTTATCTTTAAGAAACACACTGTAGTAGCTAGATAATGAAATTAGCATATTATTGAGTTCTTTTTTGCGTTTCATAGATCTGGCTTCAAAGTTTGATAGCCATCTATCCATCTCACTTTCACGAATTAATTTGCTATAGTCCGACCATGCTCCTTGACGTTGACTCTGAGTGTATTTTAATGCACCTTCTTGCCTTCTTTGCTCCTCCACCTGCTGTTCTTCTTCACTTGGCCCATCTCCTTCCCATCTTGGTGAAGTTTGCATTGCATCAGAAACTGTATTGACTCTAGCTATGTGTTGCTCTGCATCAGCTTTTGCTTTTTGGTCAATATTGTCTCTTAGAGTATTTATCAGCTTAGCTACAGTATAGCCTTGCACTGCACTTTCTGATGGTCTATAGGCAAGTTTTGCTTGTATCATAAATTCGTTTAGGTCAATTAACTTACCAATAGTATCGTTAAAGTTGACACTCAATACACGATTCCCATTTTTTTCTGTTCTAGATAATTCTGTACTGAGTTTTTTTGTTTCATCTGATTTATTTGGACTATAAAGTTGTTCCGTAAACGGGTTAATATCATCAAAGTATTCAAGAGCAAGGTACTGATAAGTTTCTTCTTTATTATCTCCTTCAGGATCATACCTCCATAAATCATAGCCGCCACCATTTTGTGACTCACCTGTTCCTAAAGATATTTTGCTTTTCGACTGAGTAGTAGATACGGGTACTTCAATCATATTATTAGTTTTAGCGTCATTAATATTATTTTGATGCCTTTCAATCACTGCAGGTGTCCACTTAACCGGGCTATAAGCACACCACAAAGTTTCTATATCGTTGTTTGGGTTAGGAATACGAATAAAGCTGTTCAATGCTGTACAGTTATCACCTCTGTGACAAGTATAATCAGATATCGGTAAATCAGGAGTTTTTGAAGTATTCTGTACATCAAATTGCTTTAGATAACGCCCTTGGGTGACGGCATAGCCATACCATTCTCCATTATTGTCAAGGATGTATATATAGCCTTCACGAAGTAACCTAGAGCTAAATAAAATATTAGAAACACTACTTTTCTTTAAGAAACTTTTGTTAAGTCTACATCCCCAACGCGTAGGTAATATCGTAATCCCTTGAGTCAAACATTGATCACATCTATTGCTATTTGCCATTATCTTATTCCTTAATTCTTAATTATCTAATGTCACTAAACCTGACTGCTCATAGCACTCATACAGCCATCGGTTCATCATCGTCATACGGTCAACAGGATTGGTCAGATGCGTGGCGGCGGTTAGTTGAGTATTTGCTTTGTCTAACCAGTTCAGCAATGAACTGTAGTGATTCAGTATCAACTCAGTCCCATCGATACCTTTTTTGGCAAAAAAGCGATTAAGCGTGCTGATACTATCTAGCTGGTTTTGCGTTAGTGGACAGTAGCTTGGTAGGCGCTGTACTTGTCTAACCTGCTCTGGTTTATAGTGATGAATACTATCTAAGCTATACCAACTATTATCCATTGATAGCCAAAGCCGATTAGGATAGCCATAGCGATTGGCAATGTAGGCGTGCTGATTTAATGGCAGCAGGTGAATGAGTACTTGCGCATCCAAATAGCGAAAATGCTTTTTCTTACCACTTTTTTGAATAATTTGATTAAGACTAAGCGTGTAAGCAATTTGCTCTGCGTTTAACTTAAAGTTTTCTAAAGCATTGATATCTTTGTCTATCTGCTGCCATTCAATCTCGTCTGGTAAATACTCTTTGGCACTCATTCTTGTTTGATGCGCTCGTCTATTAGGCGCAGTATAATCAAGCAGTGCAAGTAGCCCATGACTATGAGATAGCAGCTCACATTGCTGCAAATGCACCTCTAGGATATTAAGAATGTCTGAGATTAGGGTAATCATAACTGGACTATCAATCATATGATAGCTAAGCAACTCTTGCTGTAATGAATGTATAGCGTCGGGGAAAGCAGAATTAATCTCTTCAATCAGCTCTGTCTGACTATGATGAACCATCATGACATCAAAGGTGCTAAGTGCTCGAAAATCGAGGCTTTGAGTCTGTAAGCTTACGCTCAGTGTTTTTTTTGGTTGGATATTCATTATGCTGTCATGCTTTTATATTTGCGTGTAAGATTTGAGTAAAAGTTATTTTTATTATAAGTCAGTACTAGCAGCATGATTGTCCTCAGCCTGCTTTGACAACTTCTCACAAGCTTCAAACTGCATCTGTTTCATCAACAGGTTTTTAGCTTCTCCACCCCCACTGCCCCAATCTACTTTACTCGCCTTATAGCCCACTTGACTTGGCGTAATAAAGGTCACATTGCCACCCGATATCTCAATGCCGCTGCCCGCCGCTTTTAGCGTTAACGTATCAGGCGCGATAATCTCAATACTGTCTCGGCTGTGGATGCGTAGCGTCTGCTCGCTATCAAGGCGCATCTGATTTTGATGAGCTTGTATCGTCACATCGCCATGAGCCGCGGTATGGGTCTGTGCTTTGTTTGAGTAGTAGTGAATATCGCCTGCGACCAGTTGATTCATCTGAGTTTGGCCATGATGATGGGTGCTATCAGTGGCGTGGCTATGGGTGTTTTTAGTGCTGGTATGCTGACTGTGTTGTCCGCTTAGCATCGCTAGATGACGCTGAGAGTCGATCAGCAGATTGGCTTGTTGCCATTGTCCGGACTCGCTAAGCGTACTATCATTAGTGTCTTCGCTAAATTGGGCAAAAGGTGTTTGCGCATCTTCTTTACTACTGCTTTGCTTGTTATTGCTGCTGCCCTCTAGTCCCACTGGCTGATGAGTCTCAGCCAGCTGAGCATAAGCTTGCTGATGTTGGTCAGCGGTTTGCAGCTTACTATGGCTGTTATGACTCATGTGAGATTTTGATAAGGGGTCTGATGCTTGGCTACTGATATGAATACCTGTGCTGCCTTGCACATTAGCAGCGGCTTGGGTCTCTAAACTAATGCCGCGCCCTCGAGCTTGCCCACGAGTATGGTCGCTATGCTGATACAGATGTCCGATAGTCAGGCTAGACTGGAAGCTGCTGCTATAGACGTTAATCTGCGGACTGTCAGGATGAGCGTCAAACATTAGCTGGTTATAGCCATTAATAAGGCTGTCTTTGGTCGCCTCGCCTGTGCGACTGCTATCGATACTTTGAGTCTTGATACCATCTATGGGGTGAGCATGGCTTTGATTAATAAACCAAGCGGGACTGGTGGCATCAATGCTATCAGTGTCACTGACGATGCTATTATGCTGAGCATCAGAATTACCTTGGCCGTTATGGGTGCTGCCAATAATGATGGGATGGCTGATGTCACCACCGATGAAGTCAATAAGGACATGTTGCCCATGACGCAAAGGATGGGTTTGTCCCATGTGGTCAGCGACTAAATGACTAGCAATGGGTATCCAATGCGCGCTGTCACTATTGTTATCCTGCCCATCTTCTTCTTGCTGCCAGTGGTATCTAATATGGGCACGGTGGTTGCGGTCATGAGTAATGGCGCTGCTGTCTATGTCTATGATGCTGGCGCTCATAAGTCCTGTTAGACTCGGATGCGGTTGTCCAAGTTTGTCCAGCTGTTCCCCATAGGGAATATGGTGATGGTGCGGAAACGGTAGGTAGCAGGCGTTGATGTGATGGACGTTGTCGTCATTGCCGTCATCATTTTCATGGTCGGTATTTGGCTGTAAGGTAATAGGATCAAAAGCGGCTATACCCAACCAATCTGCCGGGATATGATTATTAATGTGCTGATGAATAGACACCAGACTGATGGGATCGGTTAAATAAGGATTACCATCGATATAGTGGCTACTTGGCAGCTCTAAGTGACGGATATTACCAGTGAGGCTGCCTAGATTGGCACGCTGCTGTGCGTTCTGCTGGTAGCGGGTGGCAAGCTTATCGAGACTGTCATCATCAAAACGGCTATGACTGTGCATAAAGCGCTGATGCGTGCTGTTTGATGAGTCGATAGGTTGCTCGCTACTGCTACTGCCAGTATAGGTACTCATCAAGCGACTGTCATAACGATGTAGATCGCTGTGCTGAGTATGCTGAGCAATACGCGGGCGAATGGCAGTAATGCGATCTTGTCTATCAGCGAGGTTGGCTGGGTTTTGACTGAGGATGCTTTGAATGTCGTTTGTGTCTGGACGTAGGACTTCGCCATCACTAGGTAACAAGACTAGAGTGTGCTTGTCACTCTCATGACGATAGTAGCCAGTGACGCCATAGAGGGCAAGATATTGAGTCAAATATGCCAGGTCGGTTTGGTTGTATTGCACGCTATGCTGGATATGATAGTTGCTGTCATCACTGAGGCGCTCGTCAATCTCAACGTTCATATCGTATGGACTGATGATTTGGGTAATGAGTTCACTGAGACTGAGATGATGGTGACGGCGATTATGACTGTTCAGGCGTAATTGACCTAAGTTAGGTTCACAGATGATACGATAGGCGGCCATACCACTGTTACTACCGAGAGCAATTGCTTCGGTGATGATACCGTGACGGGTTTGGCTTGGTAATAGCGTATCCCCCGTATTCCAATGTACCGAGAGACTTTGCCCTAGCCATTGCTTTATATCCAGTCCTGCTCGTGGCTGCAGTAGAGTAATACTAATACGGTAGCCGCAATAGAGTGCAAGCTGTCGCTCTTGATAAGACTGTACTCGTTGGTCTTGATGGTATGGGCTTGGATAGGCATCGGGTGCTGGCATAAGCGCGGACTTACTCCAAACACTGTCGGGCAATGGCATACCCAGCAAGCTTTCAACCAAGTCAGCCTGTTGAATGAGACTGGTGGCAATATCAGGATGGGCACTACTAAGTTGCACATGCCGCTTTGTTTGAGTCCATACCATGACAAGCCCTTCTCTATCAGTCCAAAGGTGGAAAGTTTAATATTGTAAGATCATAAATTGCGCACAGATTGCCCATTAACCAAGTATTCATTTGTCGTTGATTCAATTAATAACCATCGTCAGATGAATCACGTTTGGGCTGAATGCCAATCATGTCAGATAGCGTCGCCAGCTGGTCTTCGTTTTTGATGATATGGGTGAGCCATTGATCCAGTGGCATATCGGCCCAGTCAATAGCACGACCCAGCAAAAAAGTCACCGGGCTGTGCGGCTCATTGGTCGCAAAATAGTCTTGAATTTGACCCAGTAATTTAAGCGCTTGCCGACGATTGCTTTGATGATCACGGTTACTAGGATTAAAACTGGTTGAGCTAATATTTTTTGTGCTAGCAGCTTGTCCACTACTATCCGACATCGCACTTTCACCAATACTGTCCATAGTATCGGCTACGCTTTCTTGAGCGGATATACTATTATCATCAGAATACTCTGGTATCAATGGACGCAGATGCTGGGTCAGTGCCACCAATAAATCCGTGACTGGTGCGAATACCGGTGCATCCATACCCATCAGATCGTTTAGCTGATCAGTCAGTGTCTGCCACTGCTCAGTCACTGCCCTAAGATCGGCCATGAGTGCTTGTTGCCAAGTCTCACTACTGGTCTTTATGGCATGATTATAGTCACTCAGCGTTAATTGATTGGACGTTTCGCTATCGGGGTTTTGCTGACGCTGCTTATCATGATCACGCGCGGTTAGATAATAGTTATAATTGTAATTTCCTGCTTTGGTATCAGCAAGCGACAGTTGCTTGATATCATCAGTGAGCGCCTTGACGAACCATGACAGCAGCCCTGCCCTGATATCCATACTGTCTTCCTCGCCATCTAACGTCGGATACATGGTCAGCCAATACTCATCATTCAGCGCCTGCAATAGACTCAAACCCTGACTGATACCTGCTAAATGATCGGTATGACTCAAGGCATCGACATACCAAAGTGCCAGCTTGATATCTTTACTGGTATGGCTGAGCAACTCAGCACATTGGTTTTTGACAAAATCCCAGTCAGCCACTTTTAGCTCAGTGACCCAGTTGCCTTGCGCCAGTAATGGATCATCCTCTTGACGAGCAGCAACGATGGCATCGATACGTGGATCAAACATTAGATCTTCGCCGACCCCATGACGACTGCCATCGATAGGCGCGATAAGGGTCTCAATGTTGACTGCTAAAGAGTTATCAGTGTTCATTATAGTGACTCCTCTTTAATAGCCTTTTTAGTAGGTTTTTTACTGGCTGTTTTTTTCACTGTCGACTTTTTGACATCAGGTTTTTTAACGGCAGACTTTTTGGCTGAAATGGGTTTGCTTGGCGATTTCTCAACCTGATCTCCAGTTTCATCTTCGCTGTATTGCGCCATTTGATTGAGCGCCACGACGGCATCAGTATCGAGACGATAGGCAAAATTATCGTCCTCATCGACAAATACGGTAATTTTCTTTAGCACACTTTGACTGTCATCATGAGCCAGTAGCTGACCCGCCAGCTGCGGTAGCAAGGTATGGCTGATAATCGCATCGGCGTTACGTGCACCAGAATCGACCTCGTGACAACGCGATAAAATCAGCTCAATCACTTCAGGATCGATGACACAAGGCACGTCATAATTGTCATGAATACGCCCAGTGATTTTATCCAGCTTTAAGCGAATAATTTCTGCCAGCGCGTCATCAGTCAATGGATAGTAAGGTATCACTGTCAAACGACCTAAAAACGCGGGTTTAAAGGCTTTGTACAGATGCGGATTGATGACCTGCTTTAGGCTATCGCTGTCGGGTAAGCTAAAGTCCGTAACACTCGGATCGGTATTGATACACTGCTGCATGATTGCAGACGACCCAATATTACTGGTCAATAAAATAAGGGTGTTTTTGAAATCAATCAAACGCCCCTCACTGTCTTCCATCACCCCTTTATCAAAGACCTGATAAAATAAATCCAATACGTCTGGATGGGCTTTTTCTACTTCGTCAAGTAGCAACACACTATAAGGGCGACGGCGGACCGCTTCTGTCAATACACCACCTTCACCATAACCAACATAGCCTGGCGGCGAGCCTTTTAATGAAGCAACGCTATGTGCTTCTTGATATTCTGATAGATTAATGGTGATAAGATTACGCTCACCACCGTACAACACCTCTGATAGCGCCAGCGCGGTTTCAGTCTTACCCACACCACTTGGTCCTACTAGCATAAATACGCCTTGCGGACGGTTGGGATCATCTAAGCGCGCTTTGGCGGTATGAATGCGTTTAACGATAGCGGCCACAGAATGATCTTGGCCGATGACGCGTGCTTGTAAGGTATCAGCCAAATTTAAGATATGGTTTTTCTCATTACCTGCCATATCGTTAAGTGGAATACTGGTCCAATCTGAGATAATCTGCTTGATGACCTGCCGATCCAATACAGGATGGATGAGGCGCTGCGTTTCTTGTATCTGTTTTAGCGACTGCTCGATATTTTGATACTCAGCTTGTTTGTCCAAGCGCTCTTTTGCACTAAGGCTATCAGAGCCATCTGCCTTGCCACTTAATTGTTGATTGAGCGCATCAAGCTGGTCATTAAGCTGACGCTGTTCATGCCAGCGGCTGGTCATATCAGTAATGTTTTGCTGATTGGCCTGACGCTGCTCATCAAGTACAGCAATCTTTTGGCTGACCTTTTCTTTTTCGTCCACGCCACCGATACGCTCAAGCTGCTGGCTGAGATTATTGATATGCTGCTCTAACTGCACGCCCTTAGCTTGTAACTTATCCAGCTGATTGGGCATGGCAGTCTTTGATAAGCTCACCCGCGCAGCTGCCGTATCTAATACGCTAACAGCCTTGTCCGGTAATTGCCTGTCACTGATATAACGTGCCGATAGCTCAACCGCCGCTTGTAGCGCATCGTCATCGATTAATATGCCAAAATGATCCTGCATCTTGGCACTCAACCCACGAATCATCGCTACTGCTGTCTCAATATCAGGCTCATCGACTTTGACCACTTGGAAACGGCGTGACAACGCTGCGTCCTTTTCAAAGTATTTTTTATATTCTGACCACGTCGTCGCCGCAATGGTTCTTAGCTCACCACGAGCCAGCGCAGGCTTCAATAAATTCGCCGCGTCATTTTGACCTGCCTGCCCGCCAGCACCGATTAAGGTATGCGCCTCATCGATAAACAGAATAATCGGCTGTACCGAGGCTTGTACTTCCTCGATAACTTGCTTTAGACGGTTTTCAAACTCCCCTTTGACGCTTGCTCCTGCTTGCAATAGTCCCATATCAAGACTACGTATCGTCACCTCTTTGAGCTGATCAGGCACTTGACCGGCGACTATCTTTTGCGCCAAACCTTCTACCACTGCCGTTTTACCGACGCCAGCCTCGCCGGTTAAAATAGGATTGTTTTGGCGACGACGAATCAAAATATCGATAAGCTGATGAATCTCAAACTCACGGCCAATGACCGGATCTATTTGTTCAGCATCAGCTTTAGCCGTTAAGTCATAGGTATATTTATCTAATGCAGGGGTTGGCTTGGTATTTGCTTGCTCTGCGTCTAAAGACGCTTTAGTTCCTGCATGGTTGTCATCAATATCAGCGCTTTTATTAGTCATATTAGCCGAGCCACTGCCTTCGGTACTGCCAAGACATTGATGCTCATAATCATCTTTTAGGGTAAAACGATCGATATACTGGAGTTGCTCAGGGAGAGTTTTGAGTAATGGCTGATAACGCTGATAAGCCAATAGCACCAATAATATATGTCCAGAACGAATCTCTAGTGGGCTATTGTTATCCTCATCTTGACTATGCTGACTACTGGCAAGCTCCCATGCGTCTTCTAACAGCGCCATCAAGTCTTGACTGAATACAGGCGTTGAGCCTGTTGCCTGACCAAAGGTATTTAGCAAATCAGTTATATCTGCTAGTAATGACTGCTGATTAATTTTATTCACTTTGAGTATTTGAGCCACATCATTGTGCGGCGTAGCAATCAGCTCATGCAGCAGATGAACAGTATCAACTTCGCGATGCCCATTATTGATACAAAGCCTAGCCGCTTGCTGCAAACACTGTCGGCAACTCGGACTCAAGCGGGTGATTACAGCTTTTAACTGGCTCATAAATATTTCCCTTTAGCATTTTATTAAACTGATGTATCAAAATTAGAGTGGTTATTGAGCGTTATTAGTAAACAAGCAACTTATAGTTGATTCACTTTAAAACCGATACGAGTGCTACTGAATAGGCAACGCATAGCGGGTATCATCATAGTGCTCGGTGGCAGGCTTTGATACCAAAAACCCACCCTGCCCCAAGCCACCAAAGCTGCTTTCTGATAATGACAAAGGGCTTATATATTGCTTGTCCAGCTCCAGTTGCATCTCGACCGCCAGGCAAACACCGCACCATTTACGGATAAAATCAATGATAACTCGGTACATATCCCCTGCTGGTAATAGTCTTAAATAGCGCTTGGCATCCAACTGATGAAAGACGATTCTAATTTTGCTATCAAACTGCACGGCACGCGCACCGCAAAACGCAGATATCCCAAGTGCGGCATGCTGTCCACCGAGGGCTGTTTGCTCATTTGCTGGCAGATCAAACCATTCGGGCACGAATTGCTCAACACTGACCGTGCTATCTAAAAAATGCGACAATACATGCGCTAACTGATCGGCGGTCAAACGTCCTGGGCTAATCATGCCAGCATAGGCAATCAAGCTATCGATTGCCGTTAGCTTCTTCGGCTGCCGTGCCAGCGCTCGCAAGCTCAGCAGATAGCTGTCCTTTTTATCATTTAGTTCATACTGTAATGGCAGGTTGTAAAACCAGCTTGCTTGGACATACAAATCTGTCAAACGATGATTAAACAAATCTAAAAATGCCGGTGCTGCTTTATCTTTTGCGTGTTGTACTCGCGACGCCAGATGATCGGTATACATCGCTGGCAAGGCCGACAATGGACCAGTCAGTCCGATAACTGCGGGGCAAACTTCTATCTGCCTAGCCCTTAATGAACTGGCCTTTAATTGACCATTCTTTAATGAGCTGCCACCGTCTTGCATATTGTCCTGAGCAATGAGCGACATCGATTCAATTTCTGCTTGCGGATAGGCCAATGACAACGAGGCACGATAACGCACCTCGATAGGCGCATGTCCCATACTGACTTCATGGCGAACCAAACGCAGCGCTTGCAATAACTCATAGGCTTGCGGCGCCGCCATTAGATCGGTTAAATAAGAGGACTGAGACCGCTGCGTGGCTGACATCTATATATCTCCTCTTTGGTAACGGCATCACTGATAGACACCTCAACAAAGCTATTTAAGCTGGCGTGATAGCCAAACACATGCGCCAATAAATGGGCAAACTGGCGGATACTGACCCCAGCAAAGTTCTTTTGGTTAATTTGAATATCAATCACCGTCCCGCGCACAAACCCCGGTTGCGGCAAACGCTGAATACGTCGCGCTTTGATACTGGTGGCGACAGAAATAATGCCTTCAACCAACAGTTTATTGGAAGCAGATTGAGTAATATCATAGAGCGACAAATATTCTTTCATCAGCTCGGCATCTTGGGCAGCAAGCGATAAAAAATTTAGGCTAATCAGCGATATCAAGCGCCAACGCTCCTCGCCTGTATATTCAAACCGTGCTGTTCTAGTCGGTTGCTTTAATAACGATAAACTACTAAAACCTGTCATTCCCTCACTAAACAAATCACCGCGGCTTTGACCGAACACCACCTGTGCAGGCAAATCTCTATTGGTACATAACAAAGAGGCGCTCATGCTCACCGCGCCTGACAAGTCTTCACGGTTTTTCTCTACAAACATAATCTGATATTCAAAACCCTGCTTGAACTCAGCCATATCCTTGTCACGTTTGATATGGTAGTAACGACCGTCGTCTTGCTGCTCATAGTGATTGAGCGCATAAAATGGATGGTATTCACGCTGTAGCAAACGATTGTCGCTTTGTTTGGACTCTATGACTTTATTGACCTCATAGATTTCGTGTTGAAACAGCGCACGAGTGTCGGGCACCAAATCATAATAGATAGAACGATGGGTCACTTGAATGGGCTTGGCGGCGGCTTTGAATAGATTGACGACGGGCGTACAAAACAATTTAATACTGCTGGCACTTAATTGCTGCAGGTTTTTTAGCCGAATAGTGTTTTTTTTATCAAATTTAAAGTAACAGCGAATCTCAAAGCCATTGCTATCAATCTTTAAATTAGGACAAACTTTGCCAAGATTAAGGCGTAAGAAGTTGAATTTTTCAGGAAAATAAAAGTACTCTTTTAATAAGGCAGAAGCCGCATTACTCACCCGATGACTGGGGAGAATTTGCTGTTCAGGGTCGAAACCTATCATTTCAAACGGGCTACCGGCTATGTTATTAACTTGCCTACCATGCAGATGGGTTTGCTTGACATCACACCATAATAAATCCCATAGACTGGTGCCCTGACTGGCGTCTTCATCTATATACAAGTCTAGCGTGTGATTTAATAAAGCTTGATAGTCAAAGCTCGGATTAAGACCTTTAAACTTAATACTGATACAGCCATTCAGCAGTCCATGCTGATTGTCGTATACTTCTTGGCGAGTCTCAAAGTCGACGCTGTCTATCTGTAGCGGTAGCAAAGTCACATCTTGGGTTGACTGAAACTGGCAAGGTGTGCCATTTATTTTTTGGGTGGCAAATGTGCTTCGTTTAGGGGCTAAAACCGCCTCGCTCATCGCATTACCTTGCACCCCTAGATTAAACTGGGCGATAGAGACAGATGGGAAGGGTTTGAGGTAATCAGGATAGACGACTTCCAATAAAGATTCGGTAAAGTCGGAATACGAGTCGTCCAGCTTTTTATTGATGCGCGCGCTAATCAGCGAAAAAGCCTGAATAAGGCGCTCAATGTGTGGATCATCTACGGTATCGTGCCCCATCAATAGCCGATTGGCTATTTTTGGATATTTCTTGGCAAATTCTTTTGACTGTTTATTAAACAGGCTCAGCTCATGCTCGAAGTAAGGAAGTAGACTGTCCATGACGCCTCAATATATTGATCGCTGCTAACTGTATAGATTGAGCGGTAATAGTGGTTTTTTCATTCAGTGAATAATGATTATTTTATTAAGTAACGCTGAGAGCTTGGCTCAAAGAATGCATCGAAACTGACCAGCTCTTGTGCTGGATAAACTTTCAGTAAGGCTTCAATTGAGAAGCAAAGCTGATTGACATCGACGGCACCTATATCTAACGATACGCGCACGTTTCTTAGTCGGGTATCCTGCTGTTCAACCGTTTGGGCGATTTGTCGACAGATATAATCACAGTCAACAGGATTGGCACTGCTTAAGCCCACAAAATCCAATATACCAAAATTCAGTATCGATGAGCGCACATGCTGATAGCCTTGCAGCTTACTCGACACCACGCAGCGCGTATTTAATAACGCCTCTAAATCTTGAGCGACAGAAGTCTTTAACTCCTCAATATTCAGGCGGCGAACCACCAGCTCATGTGCCAGATGACGAGGCTGGTCATCGAATAGTTGCTCAAACAAGTTTGGGCGAAACCCAATTTCTTTATTAGAAGTTTTGGCAGCGTAATTCATTGATACGATTATTCCTATTGGTAAAAACAAAAAAGAAAGGCCTAGATATAAACCTTTCTTCATTGACACGATAAATAAATAACACCTAATACGACCTCAATTAGGCGGTATAAGTAGCAGTGTTATTGGCTAGCGACCACTTCTTAGTGACGGCGCCTTTGGCGGTACCGTCGATATCTTGCTGGGTATAAGTCCACTCAACCGCCGCATATTTGATGCCGACTTTTTCGATTGGAACACCTTCTGAACGTACGGTAGGCTCAACGCTTGCGATAATGGCATGCTTAAGCTTTACTTCTAGGTATTTAACGCGCTTATCACCGTTGGCACGATAAAAATCGATTTGAATCTCATCAAAAGTATAACCAGCAGAACACGCTTCCCATAGTTTAGGACTGGTAGAATCCAAATCTTTCATAAAGGTCATGTCAGCGTGTTCACAACGCTCAGAAGTATGACCACCAACGCTGCTGGCTGTCGCTGACTTTGGCTGACGGATCAAATGATCCCAAGTATTTACTTCAAGCCAACCTTTATGCTCGCTGTCACGAGATTCGCCATCAATTTTATATTTACCACGGAACTGAATATAAATATCTTTCATATCACATACCTTGTTTGAGAAGTTTAATGTTAACGTTGGATTTTAATAAACGATCAGCTGTTGCTAGACTGCGGCAGTTGAGTGACCAGACGCAAAGAAACAGACAATTCGTCAAGTTGAAAGTGTGGTCTTAAGAAAACCACGGACTTGTAGACACCAGGCTTACCTGGCACTTCTACAACTTGTACAGAAGCTTCGCGCAGTGGGTACTGGGCTTTTGCTTCTTGTGAGGCTCCGTCATCTAGCAAGACATAACGAGAAATCCAGTCATTCAAGAACGACTCAACATTACCAGGCGCTAAAAAACTACCTACTTTATCGCGCATCATCGCTTTTAGGTAATGGGCGATACGTGATACCGCCATGATGTACTGTAGCTGAGTCGACAGCACCGCATTGGCGTTGGCATCGTCATTTTGGTAAGTCTTAGCTTTTTGCACTGATTGCGCGCCAAAAAAGGCCGCATAATTGGTATTTTTGCAATGGACCAGCGGGATAAACCCTAAGTCACTTAACTCTTTTTCACGGCGATCGGTGATAGATATCTCCGTTGGGCATTTAAGCGCTAAATCCCCTTCATCCGTCTTAAAGGTATGGACAGGTAAGCCCTCGACCAAGCCGCCACCTTCAACACCACGAATGGCAGCACACCAACGATAATCAGAGAAAGCTGAGGTCAATCGCGAAGCGAAAGCATAAGCCGCATTTACCCATAAATAATCATCATGATCATTACCAGAAACGCCTTCAGTGAAGTTAAAACCTTCAACCACTGTGCCGTCTTTAGGATCATAAGGCAGACGGCCTAAAAAGCTAGGCACTGTCAGCGCCACGTAACGAGCATCCTCTGACTGTCTGAATGCGCGCCAACGTATATATTCAGCCGTTTCAAATATCTTTGATAAATCGCGTGGGCGACCGATATCAGTAAAGGAATCTAAGCCAAACATCTCAGCAGAAGCAGCCGATACAAAAGGAGCATGAGAAGCGGCCGCGACATGAGACAATTGCTCAAGCAGATACATATCAGAGTTTTGACGAGTAAATTCAAAGTCGCCAACGATGGCAGCATACGGCTCGCCGCCGAAGCTACCGAACTCTTCTTCGTATATCTTTTTGAACAAGGTGCTTTGATCAAAGTCGATTGAAGACTGAAAATCCTTGGTTAGCTCACGTTTACTGGTGTTCATCATGCGAATTTTTAGCATGGATTCCGAGGGCGTTTGACTACATAGATAATGCAGACCGCGCCAACTAGACTCTAGCTTCTGAAACTCAGGCGCGTGCATGACGGTGGTCAACTGCTTAGAAATCAGCGCGTCAATTTGGGCAATACGAGCGTCAATCGATGCGGCTAAATTTTCTGACAACGTCACCGTGCCTTGCATGACTTCATTGGCAAGCTCTGCGATTTGCGACTTGGCACGATTTTTTTCATCGTCGGACTTGGCAACGTTGCTTTTATTGACGATTTCTTCGAGCAAATCATAGCTGTCGCTATTCAATGGATCCGTTGCTATATGCTGCTGGGCTTGGGCGCTCATCGTTTAATCCTCACCGTCAGTTTGATTTTGTTCCGCCATTTTTTTGACTTGCTCAGTGTTCTTAAGCACATCGTCTAATAGGTCTTCAAGTTTTTCATTGGCCGATATCTTGTTGCGTAAATCAGCTAGGCGATCTCGTGCTTGTACCAGTTGTTTTAACGGCTCAA
The DNA here is from genome assembly GCF_052378235.1 of Psychrobacter sp. AOP3-A1-26. NCBI lineage: Bacteria > Pseudomonadati > Pseudomonadota > Gammaproteobacteria > Moraxellales > Moraxellaceae > Psychrobacter > Psychrobacter sp. AOP3-A1-26. Next base: position 12,094 of record NZ_JBQSXN010000033.1, on the reverse strand, counting down.
TTTGATCAGCAACTGCTTCGGGGCGAAAGTCATCAATACCATTGAATGCCAAATCAACCGCAAATTCGCCGCCTTTATCAGTCAAATCATTACGTACTCGGAATGTCGCACGCGGCGCTAAACCTGACATTACCTCGTCAAAGGTATCCAAATCCACTTCGACAAACTTTTTGTCTTTAAAGCGCGGTTGCTCAAGTGCGGAATCTCCTGAAAACTCGCCCAACACGCCAACCACAAAAGGGATTTCCTTGGTTTCGATCGCATCGCCTACTTCAACGTCATAAGTCAGATGCACCCGAGGCGCACGTACTTTTGCGAGTTTCTTTTGTACACTGTCTTGATTTGCCATAATAAGTTACCTCAGCAATGTCTAGTTTGAACGCAATATACTGAATGGATCAGAAGATTTGGCGTTACTTTTTTTGGTAGGTGAAGGTTTAGTAACAGGCTTAACTTTTGGCGCTTGGCGTGAAGGTTGTTTTACGGCCGATTTTCTTTTAATAGGAGCCGATGTTTTTTTCGCAGAGGCACGGCGCTGATTTTTTAATCGATTTTTTGTTTTAGTACTTTTATTTCTTATGACTGCTGGTGGTTTCGGCAAAGATTCGTCGTAATTAAAACCGTGGATACCACCATATATCTTACTTAAAGCGTACTGATACTCCTTCAAAAACGCTGCATCCACTTCATCGGTTAGATAATCTGATTGCAGTTGGCTTTGGGAGACGATAGCACTACTATTGAGTAGTATCTTTTTTAGCTTAGCAGTACTTTGACCCAAATCAATGGCTTCACTGGCGGCATAAACAGCATAAGCGTGATAGTCATTGTTATAATAAATCTGCGCCAAAATCTCCCATGCTAAAGAGTCTTTTGGATTTCGCGACAGCCGTTGGTTTAAGTCTGCAATCAATTGATGCAACTGTGGTGATGTTGCATCAGCATTTTTGAGTGTCTCGAATTGATTTATAATGCTAGAGCCGGGGTCTTTTTCTTGTACAACAAGCTCACTATGTGCGGTAGTCATTGCTGAGCCCATGATAACTAGACCCGCCAAAAATGCTTTGGGTAGCTTAAAACTAACTCTGATACTGCTTTTGATATGGGTCATCGTAAGTCGGTGCTCGCCATTATTAGTATGAAATAAATGTATCCGCTTGCTTGAATTGTCTTAATTAGACGCATTAATCAAGGTTGTGATATTGGTTAGCGTTTCATTAAATGTCGCTTTATCACCACTATTCATCATCGCATCATCGCTATAAGCGTCGATGTTACTACCCATCACTTTGACCGCTGAAAGCATAGCAATCTGACGTGCATCAACTTTCTCATTGTCGATACTTAAAGCTTCATTAGCGGCTCTCAACGCCCTTGCATAGCGTTTTTCTTCGTAATTCTTGTTAGCAATAACCATCCACGCCTCGCTACTGCGTTGATCCGCCACTGTAGTATCAGAGAGATAGGCCAGCGAAGGCTCACTTAACTGCTTAACAATTGGTGTACTTACTGTGGTTTGCACGCTTTTTTTACCAGTCTTGCCACAGCCTGTTGTCAATAAAGATGCGCCAAGTAAGACCGATAGCAGACCTGCGGTTGCAAGTTTAGTACGATAAATAGGATTCATAAGAACAGTATCATCACTAAAAATATAATAAGAAAGGGATTTAAAAGGCAAATAGTTTAACTAAAGTTTATTAAGTATAAAAAATCAATGGGATTGATTATACATATACTTGACAATATTTCAATAAACTCTATACTTTTCTTAGCAAATAATTTAGAAAAACTTCTCATTCAACCATTTTCTTGGTCTAAAATAAGCCGTCACGGTACCTCTACTATGCCTTCTCAGACCGCTCGCCTACATAATATAACCGTTGATACCTCCAATTTTAGTAAATCTGCCTTTTATCCCGTTGCCTTTACGGGTATGAGTACACTGAATGGTAGCGATCACATTGACATACTTGTGTTTGTTTATGATTTCTTAGACCATTACGATTGTTTGCTTTTAATAGGCAAACCCATATGCTTGACCACATTATCAGTAGATCGCTCACCGACCAGCCGTACGGGGCTTATTCGAGGCGTCAACTATCAGCAGTCAGATGGGGCGATGCATTTCTATACTTTAGATATCGTTAGCCCCGATTGGCAATTGACCCAGTCGATACATACCCGCCGTTTTATCAATCAATCGACGCTCGATATTGTGACCACCATCCTGAGTGATTACGAGATAGATTGGCAGGTGTCAGAGTCTCTCTTGTCATCGGACAGTCAATCATCTGCGCGCTTATCTGCACTTTTACCCATGCGTACCCAGTCGGACGTCAGTGATTATGACTTTATTACTGGACTGCTTGCTGATATTGGCATATCTACTTTGTGGGTATCAGGGGATTCTGTTGATGAGCTTGGTACCTGGTGGTTGATCAGTGGTTTGGATGAAAGTGAGCTAATTCCACTACACTACAGCTATGCTCAATCATCAGTACAGTCAGGTCAAGATAGCGTCAATGCGCTACAAATGAATTCACAACAGCTGGGTAGTTACGAGGTAATCGTACGAGCGGATGGCTTAGCGGCGGATACCATTTATGAAGGTCAAGCAGTAGATGAATCGCCGCTTGCGACAGAGGATACGACTGTACTACTCGCTGCACCGTCTCGAGTGCACAGCGATGATGCCGCTATTTATATGGCACAGCAATGGGTGTCTGCAAACCACTGTCAACGCGAAACCTATCAAGCGACGGGTGCCCTGCGTGGTCTTAGTGTCGGTAGCCCCGTGAGTATCAATAACCTGCCCTCCATTGGTAGCTTATCGACTCACTGCGTGGCGGTAACCTTTATCGGTATTGAGCCTGACAACGATAGTGTCTCGTATCATCATCAAATATTCATCAAAGAGTGGTTACAGCGCACTGCTCAGCACCTGCAGCGCCAGACCACAAACGCCATTCATCTGTCTATACCTGATCATGGCTTTGATATGGCTCGTGACACTGGGGTTTGGGTATCAGCGACGTTGCTTGACGCTACTATCCCCTACACCCCTTATCCCAGCTCTTTGTCCTTTGCCAGTAGTACCTATATGGGACTGACTCAAGCACGTACTGGTGACACCAGTTTATCAGCCTCCCCTAGCTACGACTCTAGTGTCAGCACTGATAATCTACAACAAACCATCACCACTCCAGTCTACTCAGGCATCAGTCCTCACGATGACGGCACTACCCCGCCGCTACGTAGTCTGCAACTGTCATCGGGTAGCACTCATGGCTGGCAGTTCGCCCCACGTTTGGGACAGTCAGTCCTCTTAACTCACTGGTACGGTGATATCGACAGTCCGGTGATTAGCAGATCTTTGTATGACGGTATCGGTATGGGTGATGTCGATGAGAAAGATATCACCACTCGTGATAGCGGACTATCGAATAGACACAACTTGCAAGGGGGATCTTCTCCTAGATGGCATGGTGGTGGCCTCGGTCATTCGCAAATTAATGATGATGACAGCCACAGTGGCTGGCTATCAGGTATTGCCCAGTATGGATTGAGCTCTGACTCTGAGGTGACCCTAAGCTTTGATGATACGCCAGGCAAAGTCGGACTACAGTGGACGGTGAATACAGGCAGCAAAGCCAATAGCGAAAATCCAACGATTACCGACAGCGCCACCTTTGCCCCTGATGAACATGTGCTTGAGCTTGGCACACTGCGGCATCGTTATAGCAATCATCAATCATCAACCAGTGGTCAAGGGATCAATCTGGCAAGCGATCATGGCTTACAAATCACTGGTGAGTCTGGCGTCCTGCTCTCCACTTTCGGATTAAAACACACACAAGGCGAGCATGAGTCAGCGTGGGTGAATGATGCAGGACAACGTCAACTAAAACTGGGCACTGAGCTAAATGAGACGCTTCTCGATGCCAAGCAGGCGCACTTGCAATCCACGGCAGCACTTAGCGATGCCAACCAAACGATAGAAGCCTTTAAAACCAGTGCTCAAATTATAGATGAGACGCTCAATACGGAAGTGTTAGGCGCTGCTGATGTGATGCTGGTCAGCAAAGATAGCATCCTTGCTTCCGCAAGTAATACGCTATGGACGGCAAAAACAATAGTCAGACAGTCAGGCGCTACGCAATCGGATGTGGTGGCAGGAAATTATATGCTGACGGCAAATACGATTGACTCGCTCGCTGGGGTTGGTGGTCAAGCCGTTCTATCTGGTCTACATATCAGTGCCAATAGAGAGCCACTAGCGATACAGGCACAAGGCGGTGAGTTGCAATTACATAGTCAGCAAGGTATGACGATTGGTAGTGAGTCGGGACAGGTGAATGTGTCGAGTCCTAAGCGGATTAAGCTGCAAACTAGTGCTGGGGCGTCGATTACGATTGATGACAGCGGGATTAAGCTGGTGTGTCCGGGGATGATTAAGGTTCAGGCGGTGAAGAAGGACTTGGTAGGCGGGGCGAACATTACACCAACGCTTCCTTCACTAGGCGGTTCAGATATCAAGTCGTACCTAACATATGTTGCCAAGGACATGTTTGGTGAGCCTATCGCCAATACTGAGTATCTATTATTTATGAAAGATGGTTCGGTCAAAAAAGGTAAGACAGATGCGCAAGGTCGTACCGAACAAGTAGTAACCGATACCCCTGAGGAAGTTGGTATACATATCGTTGGCGACGAACACGAAGGGTTTGAGCTAAGTTTTGAGGATGATGAGTAATGGCTGAACGATTAGAAATAAAAATTCTTGATGCAAATGGCACACCTGCTCAGTATGAAAAAATCATACTATTTGTTGCTAAAAATACAAAAGGTAATCCTGACAAAACGACATTTACAGCAAACTCTCAGGGTATTATCAACACTGGAATACTTATTTCCAAATTATATCCAAAAGGTACTTTTTATTATTTAGATGTTGAAGCAAAGATTCCAAAGGTACTGGGTAAAGATACTCAGCTTGTTGGTCAAACCCACTTATTAAAAGTTGAATCAAAAGATCCTCTTAGGTTTTTAGTTTTATACGAATACTATGATATTGATGGTTCAAAGAAAGAAGAGGTGATTTCTGGACTAGATTATAAGATCTATAATAAAGGTACAGTGATAAAAACCCGCCAAACAGACAAGGATGGTATGACCTCACCGTTCCGAGCCATAAAAGATCAAGGTTATCAAATAAAAATCAAGCCAAAAGGTTCTTCTTCGTATTTAAATGTCAAAATTCGTAAAAAATATCAAAACTCTCAAAACTCAATTATAAAACACGATGGTACAACTACGTTATATGCCGTATGCCTAGAAACCTTCGTTGGCTTTAAAGTAATAGATAACAACAATAAAGGTATCCCTAACGTTAAAGTCTGGCTGGTCGATAAAAATGGCAAACAGCAAGGAGATACGAGAACGACCGATAAAAATGGACGCATTAAGCCCTTTGTTCAAAATTTCAGTCGAACCGTCAAAGTATCTTTAAAAGGCTGTGAGTTAACTTTAAAAGAAAAAGAAGTAGTCATTCCTAAGCATCAAGGCGAAGATCCTTATCATGTTATTGAGATAAAAACTAGGACATGTAGTACGGGTCTGAATAACCCTAAAAATAAAGCTACTCTAGCAGCCAATACCCGACTTCCTATTGTTTATGATCTTGAAAGTAAGGAGTTGTCTGTATTTAGAAGTAATGACTACAAAAACCTTGTTAAAAACCTAAGCAATGTCGATAAACTAATGGCAAAAGTGCACATGCAAAGATCCCAAGTAGCAGACGCGCTCAAAGCTAGAGATGCTAGTATGCTAAAAACTGCAGAAGATGCAATGATAAGGGCAGAAGCAGACGCTCAAGATGAAATTGAGCAGGATTTTTCGACAATTGCTGATATGAAAGAAATATTCTTAGTCAAGACAGCCGTTGCCAGTGCGGACTCAAATGGAACCACTATTGAACGACGCTATGTGAGAAGAGATTATTTCGAAGATACAATCCAGCCAACACGTATCAACCAATCACAGACAAACATTCCTACTCCTGAAGGCGACCCTCCGCCAACAGACAAACCAAGCCTGCTATATAATCCAGCAGGCTTTGCTAAAGAGGCGCTTGCTGATAGGATTAAAGAGATATCTGCCTCAATTGAAGGTGAGCTAGGAACTGAAGGGGAAATAGACTTAAACGTTTTAGACTATCTATTACCCTCTTCAGCTAATGAGATCAGTGAACTCATTAGCAAATCTGATAAATACCAAGTAGATGGCGAGGCACAGTGGCTACGAATGGTAGGTGGCGCTGGTATGAATGGCTCAGCAGATTGGAACCTTGATGACAAAATAGGTATCGAAGGCGGCTTTAATGCAAATGGTAAGCTTATTCTATGTGAGGCGAGTATCTCTCCTATAATGGCGCTACCTTCATTGGAAGGATGGCACTTAAAAGCCACTTTTGAAGATGGTATCAAAATAGACTTAGGCTCACTGCGCTTGATAGTTTCTTGTGAGATTAGTGGATTTGCAGGGGTCAATATTGGAATAGAAGGTGCTGGTAGTATAAAAATAAAAGACGGTGCTCAAAAACTGGTCTCAGCAGCTCGTGACCCTAAGCAAACAATGACGAGTGCATGGGATGCAAATAAAAATATGCCTGCTCTTAGCCTAGACTATAAAGATATTAATCATCCAACCAGTGATGATGAGATAGAGCAGTTACAAGAAAAGCATAACGTAAAAGGGTCTGTAGCTATCTCTGCATTTATCGGTGTAGAAGGAGGAATAGAGCCAAAGGGTGGTATAGAGTGGCTACCGCCAGAAGAAGAAAATTTTGTCTCTTTTGCCTCAGTATCGGCAACTATTGCAGGTAGCTTTGGCATCGGAGGCTCCTTAGACTTTTATGTGTTCCTTGACGCTCGAGCAGGCAAATTTAAAATCAGAGCCAAAGCCGCTGCTTGCTACGGGGGAGGTGGTAAGCTTGGGCTTGTATTTGAAGTGAATGGTGGTCATATTGAGTCGTTTCTTAGGTGGACATTCTATCAGTTAGTTAATGCAGGCTTCCGTAAAGTCGTCCATATCCTAGAAGAGGCTTTTATCGCATTGACCCAGTTTTCTGTTATTTATTTAGGAAGTAACTCTAGTGTTTCTAAATCCCTAATAAATATTGGAACAAGATTCAGAGCTTTTTCTAATGCCTTAGATACTGATTCAAAGCGGCATGATCTAGCCATTGAGATTATGAAGGGTGAGAAAAAGCAAATGCTATTATGCGCTACGCCCAATGGTAAAGGCATACTGATATACAACATCAGTCGCCATGGGTGGTACAGTCATACACTTAGCTGGCCTGAGTTTGAATTTAGTATTTTTGATGGATTTAGTATAAGACTGCTCACTGAACGTAAAGAAGCCATTATAGAAATTTTTACTACGGTGACCACTTATCCTGAGTGGGACAATGTACTACAGCACATGAACAGGGATGGAGTAAAAGACTATCATTTGCAAGAGTTAAGCGGCCGCTCTAATAAAAGCTTTCGCCAAGAAAATGAAGCACATATTTTGCGGTTTTTAAGTTATGGTCTTAATAATATAGACACGCCCTTGCTCACACTATTAAATGATATCAAAGCAGATAAAATCACTGAAAAAAACGATACTGGCAATACCTTTATAGATCAGTATCTCAATATGTTAGGTAGACTTATCAAAGGTTACTATCCTAAAGGCGAGCGTGTAGTCCTTAATACTGATCCTGCTTATGAGAAGTACCGTATGTTGGCTAAAGTTGATTATATCAACCCTAGCTTTTATGCAGCTAAAAACCCTCAGAACTTTGATACCAGCTTACTAAATCCAAGAAACCAAGCAGCTGATGGTACTTATCACGCTTAAGGTATATAGTAATATAAAAGTATAGTACAAATGATCAACTTATCACTTGCTGGCTATTGGCTACGCAGCGAGCTGAGGTAAAAGCATTCTGATTAGCATCTTGTGCTTCCTCTATCAACGGTGGATTAGGCAAGCGTTTTATTCGCATTAGAGTAATTGACCCATTGGCTAATATGTTTCTTGCCGAACCCCATTCAGCGTTTACTGAGCGCAAAACTTTTTCAGTACCCGTGTCAGGGCCTTGGGGATTATGCTCAGGGCTGTTGGCATAGTAATCCTCGCTATACCAGTCATTCATCCATTCATTATTTTGATTGGTCATGTCATACAGACCCAAAGGATTAGGAGGATATAGTCCTACAATAGGTATAGCTAAATTAGTATTATATTTTCTTGAGAGTGCTGACTTCTCATCAAACGTCCATATATTGCGTCCACCATTTATTTTACCGTTATCGGTTGGAAATAATATATATTTACCGCGATTGCGTGCGGCATATTCCCACTGCGCCTCACTAGGTAGACTCATTGGAACCTCTAACTGTTGACCAAGCCATTGACAGTATTGCTGTGCCGTTTGCCAGTTTACACCAGCAGCAGCATTAGATTGACGTAGCTCTATCGTAGTATCTTGCATACCAATTTTTTTTTGTTTAGTCGCCATACTATAGATATCGAAGTCACCATAAGTCGCTTTATAAGCATTCATGCTAAAGCTATCGAGCGTAACCTTGTGTAGTGGTTTATTGTCACTTTCACTCCTGATAGGGCCACCATCATTTATAGTCACTTTAGAACCAAAATCGCCCATCTCATAGCTGCCCCCTTCGATAAATTGCATATTCTCTTTTTGTTGAGCTACAAAGTCTGCTAATTGCTGCCTTTCATCATCGCTTAAATTGCTACGGGTTTGTGGAATGCCGCTACTATCTGCTGAAGTCGCAGGTTCTTTAGCGCAGGCAGTCATAGTAAATAGCGGTAATATAAACAGCGGTACGAATAGAGATTTAAGCGTCATAATAGGCTACAGTGATGTTTTGTTGAGAGTTCAGAAGGATTATACTAATAATTTGTGTGGATTGTCTAAGTAGATATATTAAACTACTGTCGAGATAGATTGGGTTAATAAAAAGGATTGGTTATTATTAACTTTTATAGGGTAATAGCATACCAACCCCAGCTTTTATACAACTAGCAATCTCCAACAATATAATAATCGCTCGTTTGATAAAATCAAAGTTTAGATAGGTTGTACTAAACCAAAAGTAGACTAAAAATTCTAGCTTAAAGGCTTTAAAGAGTTAGCAACGCAGCGTGAAGAGGTATTTCTGTTTTGATTCATTCTTGGATCATTATCTATCAAGGGTGGATCAGGTAGACGTTTGGTGCGAAGAACGGTAACTGGTCCTATGCCCAATCTAATGTTATCAGCACCACCTTCCATAGTACTCAATGAGCGTACGACCTTTTCAGTTCCTATCTTGGGGCCTTTTGGATTGAGCTCAGGACTACGCTCATAGTAGTCAGCAGCGTACCAGTCCATCGTCCATTCATAGTTTTGGTTAATGAGATCATAAAGTCCTAAGGGATTGGGTGGAAACATACCGACAAGAGGAACATCCATAAAGACAGTATTGTATTTTTGTCTTAACTCTTTTTGCTGCTCAAAAGTTGCTATATTACGCCCTGCATCCACTTTACCATTATCGGTTGGAAACAGTACAAACTGTCCACGATTACGGGCGGCATACTCCCACTGAGCCTCGGTTGGCAGACTCATCGGCACATCTAACTGTTGGCCCAACCATTGACAATAGTGTTGTGCGGTTTGCCAGTTGATACCTACTGCTACATTAGGTTGGCGTAACTCTTCATCTGATAACTGCATTCCTTCTTTTCTTTGACCTGTCGCCATACTATAAATATCAAAATCATCATAAGTTGCCTTGTAAGCATTCATACTAAAGCTATCAAGTGTCACCTTATGCAGGGGCTTACTATCGTATTCGCTGGATATGGGTAGACCACCAGTCCAATCGAGCTTATGTCCAAAGTCACCCATCTCATAGCTACCGCCTTCGATAAAGCGCATGTTTTCTTTTTGCTTCACTAAGAACTCATCCAACTGCTTTTTTTCATCTGCCGTTAGATCGCTACGGGTTTGTGGAATGCCGCTACTATCTGCTGAAGGCGCAGGCTCTTTCGCGCAGGCAGTCATAGTAAATGGCGGTAAGATAAACAAAGATACGAATAAAGGCTTTAGCGTCATAATAGGCTACAGTGATGTTTTGTTGAGAATTTAGAAAGATTATACTAATAATTTGCGTGGATTGTCTAAGTAGAAATATTAAACAATCCAACGAACATTACCTTTATTAATCACGTTAATGTTAATAACGATGAGTTTTTATAATGCAGCTAACAATCGCAAACCATCATTATAGACTCTTTAAATAAAATAATATTTTTCTTGATAACAAAGTGTTATTAATAGACAATATTTGAGCCTTTCCTAAAAAGTGTGTAACTGCTTATAATCCAATAACAGGAGAATAAGCAATGACTACTCAATCTGACATTAAAAAACTGGCCGAGCAAATGGCTGGTAGCATGAATAGCTTTGATGATATCAAAGACTTCCAAAAGCAGCTCATGCAATCGTTTATTGACACTGCACTAGAAGCTGAGATGGAAGATTATCTAGGCTACCCCAAGCATGAGAAAGCAGATAAACTTAATAAGCGCAACGGCCACACTAAAAAAACCGTCCGCAGTGACACAGGCGATCTTGAGATATCCACCCCAAGAGATCGCGGTGGCAGCTTTGAGCCTGTGCTAGTAAGCAAGCATCAAACCCGTATTTCAGGTCTTGACGATAAAATCATATTTTTTTACGCCAAAGGCCAAACCACTACTGAGATTGTCGAAACCATCAAAGAGCTCTACGATGTCGACATCTCAAGCACATTGGTTTCAAGAGTCACCGATAATATCTTAGACGACATCACCGCTTGGCAGAACAGGCCTCTAAGCAGCGTTTATCCTATTGTCTACCTAGACTGCATTGTCGTCAAAGTACGTCAAGACAAGCAGATCATCAACAAGGCTATTTATCTGGCGCTAGGCGTGGGACTTAATGGTAAGAAAGAGCTGCTTGGTATGTGGCTATCAGAGAATGAGGGCGCTAAGTTCTGGCTAGGCGTTCTCACTGAACTACAAAACCGCGGGGTGCAAGATATCATCATTGCCTGTGTTGATGGTCTAAAGGGCTTCCCCGATGCCATCAATACGGTTTATCCAAAGGCACAGGTTCAGCTGTGTATCGTACACATGGTGCGTTACTCAATGAAGTTTGTACCGTGGACGGATAAGAAGGCCGTAGCGGCTGATTTAAAAGCCATCTACGGCGCTGATACGCTTGAGATGGCAGAGGCTAATCTTGAGCACTTTGATGAGACTTGGGGCGAGAAATACCTGCACGTGGTCAAGTCTTGGCGTAATAACTGGGAGGGCTTAACGGTGTTCTTCGAGTATCCTAAAGATATCAGAAAAGTCATTTATACTACCAATGCTATAGAATCATTGAACAGTGTGATTCGGACAGCGGTGAATAAGCGTAAGGTGTTCCCATCTGATCAGGCGGCATTCAAAGTAGTGTACTTAGCAACCCAGCAGGCGTCGTCGAGGTGGTCGATGCCAATTCGTAACTGGACGTCTGCTCTTAATCGTTTTATGATTATGTTTGATGGTCGTATCAGTAAGCATTTAATCTAAAGGGCAGTTACACAGAATCTGGGATGGTCTCCAATATTTCAATAAACTCTATACTTTTCTTAGCAAATAATTTAGAAAAACTTCTCATTCAACCATTTTCTTGGTCTAAAATAAGCCGTCACGGTACCTCTACTATGCCTTCTCAGACCGCTCGCCTACATAATATAACCGTTGATACCTCCAATTTTAGTAAATCTGCCTTTTATCCCGTTGCCTTTACGGGTATGAGTACACTGAATGGTAGCGATCACATTGACATACTTGTGTTTGTTTATGATTTCTTAGACCATTACGATTGTTTGCTTTTAATCGGCAAACCCATATGCTTGACCACATTATCCGCTGATCGCTCACCGACCAGCCGTACGGGGCTTATTCGAGGTGTCAACTATCAGCAGTCCGATGGGGCGAT